>JAKSPA010000135.1 GCA_024405235.1 Lentisphaeria bacterium | reverse complement strand
GGTATGTACTGCCTGCGTCGCGCACTGCGCCTGACGGCGCTAGAAGGGCGGCTTGATTCCTACCATCTTAGGGTAACACAGCGTTCAAAAAAATCAACCAGCCATGAAAACGATTCATTTTTCCATATTGGCGGCGGTTCTGCTTTCAGTTCTTCTTTCGGCTGAAGACGTTTGGGAGAAATCCATTCGGCTGCGCGAGGGCGTGCAATATATCCACCTGTTTCCTGAAGTCCCCCGCAAGACCGCCCTCACGCCTGAAAAAGTCAGCGAAATGCGTGAGAAATTCATCAAGACCGCCACCGAAAAGAAATTCGATCTCTCTTTCGTGAATGCAATCAAGGCCGACGTCCGTCCCATGAAAATCTATGCCATGCGAATAGATCTCAAGCTGCAGGGACTCGCGTTCACAGGCACGGGCCGCGCCGATGGATGGGGCAAGCCAATGCCTGCCGCGCCTGATCAGGCCATCCGCACCTATCGCATCACGACCGCCGATTTCATGAAAGGATGTCGGGAACTGAGACGGCTGAATATGATCATCGCCACCAATTCTGGACCATGGAGCCCATGGCCGCCGCCGAAGGGCGACACCAGACACGCAAATCCCGCCGGAATTTCTATCTCCGACGGCGTGGTCGTCAGCGACAACGGTTTTTTCGCCTATGCATATTTCGTTGTATATAAAGACGGAACCGTCAACATCATCGACCATATTGACAGAGAAAAATACGACGACTTTCAGCTCGTGACGTCAGGCTTCGGAATTGTCATGAAGGAAGGCAAGACGACTCCGCAGACTACCGCCGGATACGACGAAGGGCTTATGCCGCGATTGTCGTTGGGACTCGACAAAGAGCGACGATATCTTTACATCGTCGCGGTCGATGGTCGTCAGCCAGGCTGGAGCGAGGGCGCCACGGGAACCGATCTCTTCAACATCTTCACTCGATTGGGCGCCTACGATGTCATCGACATGGATGGCGGCGGTTCTGCGACCATGTGCTTCTGGGACGAACGGCAGAACGCTCCTAGAATCTTCAATATGCACGATTACAACAGACGATACTATCGTCCAGTCGGCATGAATCTCGGCATCTATCTCAAGCCGATGATGACGACAAAGGACACAAAGGACACAAAGGACACAAAGGACACAAAGGACTAGTTCACGCTGGTCAATTAGCGACTCAGGCGGTGCGCGGCTAATAATGTGTTTCCATGCGTGAAAAAAACATTTGACATATTACATTCGCCAAAATCGTTTTTTTGCACAAAAACATAACAAACCACTATTTCCGTAATCAACAAAATGAAAACTTTCACTGCTCTGTTGATGGCGCTGTCGATGAGCTGTCTTGCCGCCGTTTATCATCTTGATTCAGCAAAAGGCAATGACGCCAATGATGGTCTGACTCCCGAAACCGCCTGGCAGACATTGCAGAACATCGCCACAGCGAACATTCAGCCAGGCGACAGCGTCTTGTTCAAGCGCGGCGGTCTCTGGCGCGGCCATTTCACGCTGCGCAACGGCGAGCCTGGCAAGCCTGTTCTCTTCAGCAACTACGGCGAAGGCCCGTTGCCAATCATACAGGATTCGCTGGCAATGGACAACGAGAGCGACTGGGACATGATATCAGAAGAGAAGTGGAGCACGAGAAACAAGATGTTCTCTGGCTATGACATCGATGTCGATGTAGGCAACATCATCATCAACCACGGCGCCGTTCCATGCCCGCGAAAGAGATGGAACATGAAGGAACTGAAGGAGGATCTGGAATATTTCTATGATCGCGAAGCGCATTGCGTCGTCATGAGATCGCCGGTGAATCCCGCATTGCGCTTCGATTCGATTGAACTGGCGCTGCATCATGGTCTCGTCGTCAGCCACAACAACGCGCATGATGCGATTGTGGACGGACTAGCGGTCCGATACGGCGCATGCCACGGCTTCGGCGGCTCGGGAGCCAAGAACATCACCATCCGCAATTGCGACATCTATTTCATCGGCGGCGGCGTGCAGCAGTTCAAGGATGACGGCACTCCCGTGCGTTTGGGAAATGGCGTCGAATTCTGGAATTCCGCCGACAACTGTCTCGTGGAAAACAATCGCATCTGGGAAATCTACGACACTGGATTGACGGCGCAGGGCAGAACCGGCGAACTGACCAACCTCACATTCAGAAACAATCTCGTTTGGAACACGGAATATTCCTTTGAATACTGGAACGGCGAAACAGGCCGCACGGCGAATATCCTCTTCGAAAACAACACATGCATTGATTCAGGACGCTCATGGGGACACGGACATCGTCCGGATCCATTCGGCACGATCGTGGCATTCTATCCGAATCTGGCACCCACGGAGAATTTCATCATCCGCAACAACATCTTCGTCAATGCAACCGCATGGGGCATGCGCATGTGGAACAACTGGATGGACAAGCTTGTTTTGTCGAACAATCTCTGGTACACCGCCGACAGGCCGCTATATGCCATGTCAAGTCCGCAGGAAAACTACTACATGACGCACGGCTTGCAGGAGACGCTCAAGAAATACAACAACGATCTCGATTCCATCTTCGCCAAACCAATATTCGTCGATCAAGCGAACAGAGATTATCGTCTGGCGCCGGATTCGCCTGGATACGGCAAAAACATCGGCAGGCAGTAGGCCTAACGTCATTGGACTCAAGCGGTTCCGCCTGCGCCGATTATTGCGTCACAGGCGGCTGTCCAGGCGGAACTGGTGCGGAGAGATGCCGAATTTCTTTCGGAACACGAAACATAGATAATTGCTGTCGCAGAAGCCGCAGTCCATCGCTATCTCCCCAAGACTCTTGTCGGTTGACAGCAGATAGTGCTTTGCGTTGTTCAGCCGCACCTTCATAAGATATTCGCTGAAGGTTTCGCCTATGACCTTCTTGAACATTTCGGCAAAAGAACGGTCGCAGCAGGAGCACATGCGTGCTATTTCGGGACGCGAGATGTGTTCCATGTAGTGCTTGTTAAGATAATTCATGACCTTTTCTATTCGCGTCAGTTCGTTGTTGCTGCTTGTATTCTGTCGTGTCGAATACCATCGGCAGAGTTGAATCAGCATTTCGTAGAAAATGCACGAGAGTCTGATTGAATAGCCCTGCTGATGTTCTTCCCTTTCCTTGGTCATGCGCAGAAAATACATGCGCACCTCCGATAGCTGCTCCATGGAAAGAACTAGACGCTGCGTGAAGCTGAAATGGTGCCGTGAACGTGGTTCCAGGTCGAAGAAAACTCTGAAGCAGGGTATGTTCTCGAGCACTGAAAAAGGCACTGGCATCTCGTTCGGATACCAGAGGAAATTCAGCACTTCCAGATTCTGCTGCTGCGTATATTGGTGCTTGACCATCGGAGGCGTTATGTATGCATCTCCTGGCTGAAGATGATAGGTGTTGCCCTGGTAAACGTATTCTCCATGGCCGCTCATTATGACGGTCAGTTCATGAAAATTGTGATAGTGGCATTTTCCCAAGGTTTTTTTGTCTTTGTAGGAAAGCGACAGCACGGGAATATCCAATCCATGCAGCTTTTCCTTGAACCATACATTGGCCAAGTAGTCATAACTATCGTCGCATTGGTTGTTTTGATTGGGCATAGCCGTTCCCTCGCTTGATTTGACGAAGATTTATCGTGATTAATTTATGCCGTTTTTCCCTTTTCTTTATACTTTATGCCCAAAATATTGTATTTTTCTGCAAAAATATGCTAAAAAACAAATTTTTCCATTTTATAATATCCAATGCTGAATTATTACATTGATTTGCATTTTTTTCTGCATATAATATATAACAAACGCATTTCAGTCTTTTTTACATGTCTTCCGAATCCATGAAACACCTTCTGCTTCTTCTTGTTCTCCTTCTTGCCGTTTCTTTCGTGCATGCCGATGAAAAACTTTTTGCCAATGGTGAAAAGCTGATCTTCCCGAAGGTCACGAACAACGGTCTGATGTCCTCTGTTGTTATCATCACAAAGAACAAGCACGCAATCGTCTATGACGGCGGTCACGCGGCGGACTGCGACCATCTGGTGGAAGTTGTCAAGAAATATACGGACACGGTTGACTACTGGTTTCTGACGCATGCGCACAATGATCATGTGGAGGCCCTTATCGAGCTCTTCAAGAAGAATCCTGTTCCGCTGAAGGTCAAGAACATCCTCTATTCCTTCCCTTCTCTTGAATGGTTCTCGCAAAGCGACGAATGGACCGACGAGGTCCGCAGCATGGTCGGCGGAATCAAGGCCCTGCCAGTGCCTCATACCGAAATCCACAAGGGCGATGTAATCGAATTGGACGGCGTGAAGATCGAAGTTCTGAACGACTACGATCCGAAATTCAAACGGGACGCCTGCAACAACAGTTCCATCACGTCCATGGTCACCATGAGCGGCAAGCGCATTCTGGTGCCTGGCGACATCGGGCTGGAGATGTCGCTGAAACTCATAGAAGAGCAGGGCGACAACTTGAAGGCGGACATCGTGGTAATGGTGCACCACGGCCAGGGCGGTGCCCAGAAGAACTTCTACGAGAAGGTGATGCCCACAATCGCCGTCTGGACTACTCCAACATGGGTTTGGGAAAACGACAACGGCAGCGGACCAGGCTCCCATTGCCTGACCACCAACTACACGAAGTGCTGGATGCAGGAACTGAACGTGAAGCGCCAGTACCGCAATGTGAATGACGTAATCCTTCAATAGCTGAATCCGCAATTGGAATGTTGCCATGTCGTGGCTGCCCAATTGATTTAATGCCGAAAAACAAATCTTTTGTTCCTTAAAATTATTGAATACGGAAGAAAATAGTCGGATAATTCATAATGTCCGATTCGGAAGAACGGAGCGGGAGGTGATTCCGCTCTTCTGAACCGGAAGAGTTTTTTTCAAATTCACCTCTCTCTTAAGGAAATTCAAAAAATGAGAAAGAACTTTACATTGATCGAACTGCTGGTCGTCATCGCGATCATCGCAATCATGACCTCCATGCTTCTGCCCGCACTCACCAATGCCCGAGAGAAGGCCCGCGCCATCAGCTGCGTCAACAACATGAAGCAGATCCAGCTCGGCAATCTTCTCTACACCAATGACAATGACGATTTCCTGCCGCCTCTAAACTACATCGCAGGCGATGGCGATGCGGGATTTGGAACGTCAATCCGTCAGGACTCCTACACATGGTTTACTTTGAATCCAATTGTTCCAGGCACTCCAATGACCTCCAATGATTGGTATTGGAAGGATCAGGCCGCTTGGGTTGACAACAATGAGGTGGAAAATAGCGCTTGGCATAAGATTCTTCTTTGCCCCTCTGGCTCCCCCTC
>JAKSPA010000134.1 GCA_024405235.1 Lentisphaeria bacterium | reverse complement strand
GGAAACACCGCCCGGCGCCGCTAAGAATCGCGCCGCTGCGCTTGCGCAGCGGAATCATCTAGTGCTCTAGGCTTTTCTGGGGGGTAAAACCGCCAGGCGCCGCTAAGAATCGTTCCGCTGAGCCTTGCTCAGCGGAATCATCTAGTGCTCTAGGCTAGGGCTTCAGGATACATAAGGATGTATGCGCCCCACGCATGGCAATCGGAACGCGGGAGGACGAATTCTTCAGGGAGCGTGGTCAGGCCAGGCTGATTGAGCAGCGTCTTCCAACGGCCCATGCGTTCCTTCACGAGATCTTCCCATCCGGCCTGACGGCATGCGGCGGCGTAGTAGTAGCTGAAGTAGATGCTGCATTCGGTCAGTTTTTCGGCCCTAAGTCCCGAAACGCTTTCGGGAGCTTCGCCTGCCAGAATGGCGAGAACCTGCGAGTGCTCCGAATATTGCGTCTTCGCGGCGTCGATAGCGTAGAGCTTCCGCTCCGCGTCGTAGTATTTCGCGCGTAGTTTGGCTGCGATGTCGTCGGCCCATTCGACAAGGCCTTTGCGGAAACCGATTTCATTCAGTCGTCTGAGAGCGATGACGAGCATCCAGTTGTTCATGCTGTCAGGGGCGTCGCCCTTGAGCGGCGCGCCGAAATCCCATCCGTCGCACCAGTCGACGAAATTCCAGCCAGGGGCATCGACAAGACCGTCCTTGCTCTGTGCGGCGAGATAGTCGAGAAGTCGGTTCGCGGCAGGCAGAAGGTCTTCGATGAGTTTGTCGCGGCCGTTGCGCTTCCAGTAGTCGTGCAGCATCAGCAGCCATATTGTCATGTATGACGGTATGAACTGCGGGTCCTTCGTGGGATAGCGCGACATGATAGCGCCGTCTGGTTGCTGCGACAGCGAGAATATCCGCAGCGCCTTGGCGGGCAGGCGGTGGTCGTCGGTCAGCAGATATGTGCAGTTGACGGTGATTCGCGTGTCGCCGATGTATTGCATCTGCTCGAAATACGGGCAGTCCATGTAGGTGTAGGACATGCAGGCCTGCATGGTCTCCACGGCCATTCTGGCGATCGGCGACGTCCCCTTGTATTCTGGCAGCGGGTAGCCTGTCTTGAAGTAGCGGATCTTGTATTTGACGTCGCCTTCGACGACGATCTTGACGTAGTGTCCTGCGCGCCACCAGTAGTTGTGCCATTTCAGATGGCCGTTGACGTGGAAGACATCGTAGTTGGTGACGAAGCACTTGCCGTCGCGGTTTCCCTTGTCGGCGTGTATGAATTCTCGCCAGTCCTTGTAGTCGTTGCGTGGGTATGGCGTTTCCACGAAGGCGACTTTGACGATGCCGTTGCCTTCGAATTCAAGCGTGGACCATGAGCATGTGTAGTGCTCGAAATAGTATAGGTCGTCGCCTTTTTTCAGTGGCGTGACCTCTTCGTAGCGCATGTCAGGCAGTTCGGCTTCGGCCATCGGGCGTTCGTCTTCGAAGAATTCCACAGGCTCCCATCCGTCGCCGCCGCCGTATGGCACTTGATCGCAGTGGTCAGAAGAGACCTCCACGCGCGGATAGTTGCCCCAGTCCGGATGACCCAATGTGAACGAAAGGCCATTCTCCTGACGGCACTCCCAATTCTCCAGAGGAAGCGACGACGATGCCAGGCAGAATCCATGCCTCACCGTCAGCTGACCGTATGCGGAGTCCTTGCCGAAGCACAGCACGCGTGCGCTCAGAACATGCTCGCCTGCAGCGATCTGCGTTGTCACGTCCTTCCAGTACCAGCGTTCGGGAACGCCGCGTTCGGGGCCTTCGCACACGCGTTCGCCGTCCAGAAAAATCTGCGCGTGTTCATCTGCGCTGAAGCGGAACGAGAGCACGCCTGCCGATTGTGCAGTGAATTTGCAGCGGAATACGGCGATATGCGCAGTTTCAGGCGCGTTGCCGAGCGTCATCCATTTTGACATTTTTTTTCTCCTTCTGAGAGTTTCGTTGATTGGAAATCTAGCGGTAGATGCCGCCTTCGCGGAATTCCTTCCAGACATTTTCAAACCATCCGTCCGTCGACGGAATCGGCCGTGCGTCTTCCCATTGCGTCTCAATGTTTATGTCATCGTCTGTGACTTCGCATTTAAGCGTCAGGACCCCGCGTCGGTATGATTCGTCCTCTGGAACCATCGTCCAATCGGAACCGAGCGCGTTGTGTATTCGCCTGCCGCGTCCATTGTCGTCAAGAACGATGGAGCCGCCTCTGGAGCCAGCGCTTCTGCACTGTTCCAGAATGGCGGCAAGATAGCACAGCTGCGCTATGCAGAGGCTGTATGTGCGTTCCGTTTCGACCATGTCCGAGACATTGAGCCCCTTCAAGCCGCTTTTCACGAATCTGAGATACTGTGCCTGTGCTTCCTGAATGGCGTTTGTCACGGTTTCCTCTGTTCTGAGGAAGGATCCTGCCATGGTCATGCGTTCCTGCAGCTCGCGGCGTTCCTTGCGCCAATCCAGCGTGCATGGTTTGTCCTCATCGCATAGCTTGCAAGTTGTCGAAACGTTAAGATTCTGTTCAGGCGAGGGGTATTTTGCCGCAATGTATTCCGCAGCACGCAGCGCGCCGACCTGTCCTGCATTGAGCGCCGTGCCGCCAGGCCGCGTCACGCCATGGGAGCCATTGACCTCTCCGATGACGAAAAGGTGCTTCATGTTCACCGATTCCCACCATGCGTTCGTTTCAAGACCGGCGTTGTTGTGCTGTGCGCAGACGCCGACTTCCAATGGCACTTTCTTCAAATCGCATCCACGCTCCGCGAAGAATTCAGCCGCGGGGGCGTTGATTGCCAGAAGACGCTTGTATGGCGTTCTGGCAGTGGCTTTGGAGTTCTCTAGATACTGCCGCGTTTCATCGGAGAGGAAGGTCAGATTGAGATCCTTCGGATCGGTGCGGAAGTCAAGATAGACTTTTCTGTTGCGTATTTCGGTCTCGATATACACGAAAATGTCTATGAGCGACGAGCCTGGTATGTGGGATGCCGCAAACGGCCACTGATAGCCCTTGAGAAAGATCGCGTCGTACAGCTCAGAGACGCGCGGAAAGTATTCGCGCAGGAATTCGCGTTCGTCGTGTCCGTTCTGGTCGGTGGAGATGAATCGCGGCAAAGCCTGCATGTAGCTTCCGGAGACATTCCAGCGAGGCTTCAGCGACGCAAGGCCATATTGCGATTCCTGCAGATTGCAGGCCTGCACGCCTGATTGCAGCGCGATTCCTATGCCGCCGATGTGATTTTCAGGATAGACGCTCTTTTCGTAGAGGCCGCCTGGCCCTCCGACCGCGAGAACCACGTTCTGCGACGGCTGCACTTCGAGTTCTCCTGTCTCGGTGTTTCTGAATGCCGCGCCGAATACGCGCTGCCTGTCTTCGCTGACACAAAGTGAAACTGCAAGGCGATTAGTGCAGACAGGGACCTCCAGACGGTTGATCTCTGCGATAAGCGCGTTGCACATTTCGCGCGACGTGAATGGGCCGCAGGAGGTCGCGCGGCGTTTTGGATCATGGTCGGTCTTGTAGCCGATGTGCTGTCCGAATTCGTCGTGCGGGAATGGCACGCCCATGAGCACGAGATTGTGGAACGCCTCTGCGGAAAGCGCGGCTTCCACGTATGCGAGATCGCCGTGGCATGAGCCAGAGGCGCACATGTCCGCCGCCATCAGCGCAGGAGAATCTGGCTCGCTGCCATACATGCCGAGCTTGTAGTACGTCTGCTTGTCGCTGCCTGTGTTGAGTGATGTCCCGCGCGTCAGATCGTCCGTATAGAGCTTCACATCCACGCCAAGTTTTTTCAGTCGTGCCGCGCATGCCAGACCCGCTGCGCCGCTGCCGATGACTATTGTGTTGCAGCTTTTCAGTGTATTCATGGTCGTATCCTATTCAGTGGCGAGTTTGCGTTTTTCCCATGGAGCGAAGAACATATACAGGAAGCCTGGAATGACGGTTCCCCATGGCGAGATTCCGTATCCGAGCACGTAGCCGTAGAAGCCTAGATTGAAGAAGGACCCCAGCAGCCATGTGAAGCCGATTCGCAGTATGCATCCGTCGAAGAGCCCCAAAAACATCGCGAGACGCGTGTTGCCTATTCCCATGATGAAGCCGTTCGTGCCTTTCATGAGCAGCAGCGCGGGGAAGGTCCAGATGATCGCGTGGACGAATACGGGACAGAGGTTCATGACGTCCGGATCGCTTGTGAAGATGCCGAACATGGCTTTCGGGAAGAACCAGAGCGCTGAGGCCACTATCGCATAGAAGCCCAGGCTCAGAAGCAGCGTGTAGACGATTGCTTTTCGGATGCGCGTGAAGTTCCTTGCGCCGTAGTTCTGCGCGATGATGGTCGTCAGCGCCATCATGATGCCGAGCGACATCTTGTTCGCGATGTCATCAAGTTGCAGTCCCGCGCCGTAGGTGCTTAGTTCAGTGGTGCCGAGGCTGGCGACCATTGACATGACGAAGAGCATCGAGAAGTTTATGATGCTGAAGCGTATGGCAAGCGGCGCTCCGAGCATGAGCAATCCCTTGAGGCATTTCGTGTCGATCTTCAGCGTCTTGCGTGAGATTTCTATGCCTGTTTCGCTTCTATGACGCATGAGGAACCACTGCGCGTAGATGAAGGAGAAGGCCTGCCCTAAAATGGTCGCAAGGCCTGCGCCGAATACCCCCCATTTGAATCCTGCGACGAAGAGGAAGTCAAGCACTAGATTGATGATGGAGGCGATCAGAATGAAATAGAACGGGTGTCTGGAGTCGCCCAAGCCTCTGAATACTGCGGATGTTATGTTGTATCCATAGGAGAAGAGCGTGCCTGCCGCGCAGACCAGCGTGTATGAAAGCGCCTGGTCGAACGCGTCTGGCGGCGTGTTCAGAAGCCGCAGGAACTGCTTCGCGAAGAGGAGGCCTGCAACGGTCACGACTGCACCGAAGGAGAACAGAACGGTGAATAGCGTGCCTATCGCCTGGTTCAGACGCTGACGTTCGCCGCTGCCGATGAGTTGTGATAGATACACCTGCCCGCCCTGCGAAAGGCCCGAACAGACCATTGTCATGAACATGAAGAGCTTGCTCGACAGCGCGACTGCCGCTAGACCCTGCTTGCCGACGTAGTGTCCGACCACCGCCATGTCCACTACGGAATAGAGCAGCTGCATTGCGTTGGAGGCCATGAAGGGAAGCGCAAATAGCGTCAGTTGCTTCAGAAGTGGCCCTTCCGTGAAATTGTGTATGATTGTATTTTTTGCGACAGACATTGCATGAAATGGATGAAGGCTTTGCTAGATAGTCAATATAATTCAATTCTCAATTCTCAATTCTCAATTCTCAATTACTGCTGAATGCTGAATGCTGAATGCTGAATGCTGAATGCTGAATGCTGAATGCTGA
>JAKSPA010000133.1 GCA_024405235.1 Lentisphaeria bacterium | reverse complement strand
CGTGATTAGATTTCGTACGCAGCCTTTCGCGCCTGGATCTTGCGCAGGCGTTCCATGTCGAATTTCAGCGTACGATCGAAGAAGCAGATGCCGTTCTGCTCGATGAAGACATCGGTCAGCTGCGTATAGCAGTATCCGAATATGTTCGGATTGTCAAGAACTGCATCCACAAGACCCTTGAATCGCTCGTAGAACTCCTCAAGCGATTTCGGCGGTTCGCCGTATCCCCACGACTTTTCGTTGCTTGCCTGCGCAGGATTCCAGCGGATGCCGCCGAATTCGCTTGGAAAGAATGGCTGTCCGTTGTAGCGGAGATTTCTATGCGCGCCGTAGAAGAACTTGTTCTCGCCGTAGAGATCGGCGAAATGCGAACGGAACTTTTCGGGGTCCTGTTCGTAGTCGTGGCAGTCATAGATGTCACTCTCTCGGACGCTATGCGTGCAGCCTGACGCATCCAGCACGGGACGCGTACGATCGGTCGCCTTCGCTGCAAGAAAAGCGCCGCGCGTGACATCATGCGTCGTGACGATGGCGCCCTCCGGCGTCATGTAGTCGGTGCCGCTCTCGTTGATTGCGCACCAGCCGACGATCGACGGATGCGAATAGTCGCGTTCGAGCGCTTCAAGCCACTGCGTGACAAGCGTCGCGCCTGGCTGGCAGACCAGCGGATTCTCGTAATAGAATTCGCTGGAACGTTCGAAGCCCCAGTCGCCGAATTCGCCCCAGCAGAGATAGCCCATGCGGTCCGCGTGATAGAGGAAGCGCTCCTCGAAGACCTTCTGATGCAACCGCGCGCCATTGAAACCCGCCTGCATCGAGAGTTCGATGTCATGCACGAGCGCCTCGTCGGACGGAGCGGTCAAGATGCCGTCGGGATAGTAGCCCTGGTCGAGAACCAGCCGCTGGAAGAGCGGCTTGCCGTTCAGCAGGAAGCGCTTGCCGTCGATAGTGACGCTGCGCATTCCAGCATAGCACATCGCGCTCTCCACGACCTTGCCGTCCGCATCCCGCAGCTCTAGACGGATGTCGTACAGGAACGGATTGCCTGGCTCCCACTCGTGATACGCCTCGGCAGGAACGTTCAGCTCCAGCTGCGGCGTGAAATCCGATGAAATCGCGACGTCGTCCTCCGCAAGCACCTTTCCGTCCGCCGAGAGAATTCCGCGCACACTGTAGCCGACACGATTTGCGGAGACTGGAATTTCCACCTGGAAGCGCCTGCGTTCGCGGTTCGGAGTGATGCGCGGACGTTTCATGTAGATATCTGGCACAGCCTCCAGCCAGACCGTCTGCCAGATTCCCGTCGTTCTCGTATAGCGGCAGCCGTAGGAATCATAGTAGTCGCTCTGCTTTCCGTAGGGTTTCAGGCTCTTGCCGTCTCTCGCGCGAAGAACGATGGTGAATTTGCCCTTCGTCATGGTGCCCAAATCCACCGTGAACGGCGTGAATCCGCCGCGATGGTTGTAGAGCTCCTTGCCGTCGATCCATACCGTGGCGTCAAAATCCACCGCCTGAAAATGCAGCAACCCGCGCTTGCCAATCCATGCTTCC
Source organism: Lentisphaeria bacterium (assembly GCA_024405235.1). Lineage (GTDB taxonomy): Bacteria > Verrucomicrobiota > Lentisphaeria > Oligosphaerales > Oligosphaeraceae > UBA1724. The sequence continues at coordinate 3,895 of JAKSPA010000133.1, read as the reverse complement.
GGAATCTCGACCTCCCGACGATACCACACGGCGTTCAGAAAATCCGTGTTGCAGATTCCGGAAAGCGATGATTCAGGGCAGAACGGCACCAGAATGCGGCTGGAATATTCCTTCTCCAGCAGACCACGGTAGATGCCTGAATCGCCTTGGTCGAGCTCGAATTCCCATAGGCCATTCAAATTGAGCCAGTTCTCCTTCACAAAAGACGGACGCGGATATTCGGAACGTGGAATGGAAACTGTCGTCATGATGCTGAATTGTCTAATTATTTGACTTGTGTTCTGCTGGTTACGTGGTTATATCCCTCTATTTCAGAAGGTAGCTGAAGGTGGAGCCATCGCTGACAAGAGCCCCTGCGCCGCCTTCGGTGAAATCAAGCGGAACGGCTTCGCCAGCGGGCGTTCCGTCCTGCTTCAGCGGAATCGCCTTGCTGCAGGAAAGATTCGCGACACGTTCCTTCTTCAGGAACGGCACAGGAATCAACTGCACACCATCGTCGCGCCTTCTCAGAAGATAGGCGCCGCCGACATTGCATTCGGGAAATTCGCTGGTTGCGCCGTGCCCATTTACGTAGGTATAGAGCGGACCATGCGAATAATCTACCGTATGATCATCCTTGACGATAGAGTATTGAAGCAGTTCGTCTGGCTTGACGGCGTAGTGTCCGTATGGCGGCAGCGTGAAATCTTCGCCTTCGACATTGATTTCCCACGGACCTTCATCCGTGCGGTTGACCCATATCTCCAGACCGTTCTCGTAGCGGAGGTAAATGCGTCCCTGCGAAATCTTTCCCGCCATCACCATCTCGGAGGTCGTCATCAGTTCACCATCGACAAAGTATTTGATTTCATCGATATTGGACGAGTAGAAATTCTCCTGAAGTTGTCGCATCATAAAATAACTCTTGAGAATGTTTTCGTAGTGTTCCTGCTTCAAATTCGCAATTCTTCCTGCCGTTGGCAGTTGTTCAGGAACAGTCGTGACGGCGCAAAGATAGCCGATGTTTCCTGTCGCGATCTCAGTGGAGAGAAGCCTGTCGGGATTCAGATCGGAATCGATCGGCCAATCCGCGCCCGTGTATGTCGAAAGCGGATTGATCTTCCGCAGCTTGAAATCGACCATCAGAGGAAGCTTCGCCGCCGTGTCGTTGCTGACACCGTAGTCCACATCCATCAGGCCCGCCCAGAAGACCGCCGCGCATCCTTCGCTCCAGACTGGTCCGCCATAGAGCCGCTTCTGCTGTAATGCCACCGCACCGTATGCACGGAAGACGTTCAGATAGGTGCCGGCGCCTGGCTGGTCCGCATCGAAATCGACATCTCCCCACGGCGGCGCATTGTCCAATTCGTCCAAATACAGCGCGTTGTAGGGATATTTCGCCAAAAATTTCGGCACGAAATCATCATAGAGCTCCAGCATTGCCGCTGGTTTCGGACGGAAGCAACCATCCCAGCCCTCCATGAAACCGCCGCTGGTGCTACGGCTGAGGATATCGTAGCTGAAATACGGATCATTCGCATGAATCAGGCGGTTGTCCTGGTAGGGACCGACGCGCTTGACGATCTTGCGCATGCCTGTCGACAGCTCGACCATCGTCTGGTCGCCGCCATTGGACATCGAGCCGTCTAGGCTCAGCGTGGTATGATTGTTCTGCAGGGGCGTGCGGAACTGTGCGCCGTGATAGCGCACGAACATGTCCTCCGCACCGTAGTCCTTCATATTCTGCCAGAAGGCCAGTTCGTCGCGCACATCCGTCGGATAGCCTTGGAGCGAATACGCGCGGGCGAGGCAGACCGTCTTCGACATCTCGTCGCGATATTCGGAAGGCGGATTCGGTATGTTCGGCAGAACTTCCGCAATCTCCTTTGAGACGGTGATGAAGAAGCGCTCTCTTAGCGGAACGCGTTTGCCGTTCGTCAAAGTATCATATACGGTTCCGCCGAGAAGGCGTGCCGACGAATCGGAAAGGACCTCCGCCACTTTGAGACCGCCAAGAGAAACGCCAGTCCAATATGCGGACGCGTTGGTGTTGTACCAATCGCTGTAGATCGAGAGGATGTAGTCCTTTGTCGCGAGAAGGCGTGGATAGTCCCAACGGCAGTTGAGATAAGTCATTCCGAAAAGCTGCGGTTTCGCGATGCCGTCAACGTATCCCATATCGAAGGCGGCGATGCTCTGGTCGTCCATCGAAGAGGGCTCAAGCACGAGGGATTTGCCACGGATTGAGAGGCCTATTTCCCAATCTACGCTCTGTCCCGCCTCCGTCGTCCAGCGCCACTGCGCCGTCAGCTTCTCTCCTTCGCAGCCGATCTTAAGCAGTTCGGCGGAAAGGCCTTTCATGTCAGGAAGGTAGCGCTTCCCGCCCAAAACGCATTGCGGGCCGCCGTCTTTCGCGATGCAGAAAGGCGCGACATCGTTGAACTGCACAAAGATGTCGGATAGATTGCCGACCTTCGGAACGTATGTATAGACGATATTCGCATCGGCGCCTTCGTAATGGAACTCCCAGGCGCCGTCCTTTTCGACAACGAAATTGCGTGCGCCGTCAGCCATGCTGTCGGGCAGGATCGTGTCGGGCGTGGTCGGAAATGGCAGATCCATCTTGGAGACGTCTGGCACGATGTGATTTTCGGAGAATTTCCATGCGCCAAGCATGTCGAAGCACAGGAAGTCGTCCTTTATCTCCGTCAGAAGTTTCGAAAATGTAAAGCTATGCAGACGAATCGGGAATTTCGTTCCTTTTGGAATCACCGCCGCCGCCATGCCCCACCAGCGCTTGAGGTCCCAGCGGCTACCTGAACCGACCGAAGGAAGCTTGATCTTCTTGCCTGTCGCGTCCGTGATCAAAAAAGACAGATCGGGACGCGCGCCGACGCTTTTGTTGATGGGACCGTAAATCCAGAGGTCGAGGCCATTTATTTCTTCTTTTATTTCCAACGGCGATGGAAGAGTCACCGTGGCAGAACCGCCTTTCGGAAAGGTCAGCTTCGCAACACTCTCTCCCCAGAGCTTCGTGACATCAGTCGTCGACAATTCGGCGCCTGCGCCTTTTACGCTCCACCCATCAAGTGTATCGCGATCCAACTGCCACAGCGTCTCCGAATGCGGCTTCAAACCACGAATGATTTCCCATGGACGAATTCGCCATTCGCTCTCAGAATACTCTGCGCGGACAACGCCTGAAAAAAAAGAGGAAAGAATCAAAAGCGCTAAAATGATGTGTTTCTTCATGGCAATCGCTAGTGATTAAAAAAAATGATGATTTCACAAATGTCTTTTGTATATTATACGCAATTATCGACAACAATAAATGGTATTTTCAATCAAAAGAATGTGTTTTTACCGCATATAAAAGATTTTCACGCCTCCCGTTGCTTTTTTCATCAACGCCATGTGCCCAAGAAGAAAGCGATTAAGCCGCATTGGGCGCAGCACAATGCGGCAGTACGGGCGTTCACACCGTCCTCTTGACGCCGTCAGGCGCAGTACGCGCCGCAGCACCTTCCTTTTGTGGAAACATAGCGTTCTTGGAAGCTGTTGACAATTGCAAGATCGCGATGCCTTCGGAAGATGTTTTTTTGCAACATGCGCGAAAAACGGTCAATTTATGGGGTGTTTTGGCCCAAAGGGATATATACGCAACGCTATGTTCCCCAAGAGGGTAGGAATCAAGCCGCATTGGGCGCAGCACAATGCGGCAGTACGGGCGTTCACGCCAGTGCAATTCACAATTCACAATTCACAATGCTCAATTAATGCTGAGCGCTGAACGCCGCGTCAGCGGCAGTACGGGCGTTCACGCCAGTACAATTCTCAATTCCCAATTCTCAATTCTCAATTAATGCAGAATGCAGAATGCAGAATTAATTTTCAATGCTCAATTAATGCGGAGCGA
>JAKSPA010000132.1 GCA_024405235.1 Lentisphaeria bacterium | reverse complement strand
CTGGCGTGTACTGTGTGCTCATGTCGCCAAGAGGTCCTCTGAAGGATGGAGACATGAAGGTCTTCATCTGCGGGAAGTTCTGGCGCATGTATTTGAGGACTTCCGTGCAGATGTCAAGGAAATTGAAATGCCACGGAAGGGCTTCAAGAGTCACATAGAGGCCCTTGAAGCATTTGTGATGGGCGTATTTCGCGACTGTGCGGTCGTAGTAGCGTTTGTTGTCATCGACTTCCTTCATCCAGTCACCGAGATGGAGATTGGAGATGCCCTGCGGTCCTCCAAGATAGACGGTCATGTCATATTTGTCGCCGAGGCGGAAGACCATGTCAAGAAGATTTTCGTCTTCTGGCCATGTCGTGGAACGTGGGTCTTCGGCGGAGAGGTGAATGCCGCCCTGTTCGCATTCGGTTCTGATGATGAACAGCTGGTCCATTCCAATCGCTTTCATCATTCTGAAATCCTGTTCCCATTCCTTCAGACCTGCATTCACGATGCCGGTGTCGGAAATGAGCATGTTGACGAACGTGCCCGTGATGGGCATGATTGGTGTGTTTTTTAGCATGATTTTGTTTTGTTCACTGTGCCATGGAGTAAACTCGAAGCGTTTTTTTAAACTAAATTTATTTTTGCGCCGACTTTCAGATTGTCAGGATTGACCATCGGATTCGCTGACTTTATGCGTGCGGCGAAAGCCTCCCACGATTCGTTTGGTTTCGCATTGGATTTCCAGAGTTTCCAAAGCGTGTCGCCTGCCTGAATCGTATAGGTGTCATGAGCATTGTCTTGGGAAACGACGGCTTCCTTGCCAAATGGCGCCCGCTCACGCTCGCGTTGCGCGACGAGTCCCTGAGGGATTTTGCCGCCCATCTTGTTATGCAACGCCAACGCGCTGTGAATCTTTGCGATGTCGTTCGCCGCAAGCGCCGCCTCCAATGTTTCTTTGTTGGCGGGAGACGGCCCGAGATTGTAGAAAAACGACGCCAGCGCGCCTTGCTGCTGTGGATTCATCTCGGCGATTTTCGGATGGCGCTTGATGACTTGTGCCATGATGGTGTCGATGTGGCTGTCAAGCCCTGCCAGAATCCATTCCATGCTTACGGCGCCTTTGGCATCTATGTATTCTTGTCGTAGTTCAGGTGAAAGAAGATCATACCGCATGCCGTAGCCAAGAGTCGGTTTGCCTTGCAGAGTCTTGGCCCATTTCTCGTAGGACATTGTGCCATCTGGTAGCCAAATTCTTTTGGCATCTTTGTCGTCATAGACAGGATAGCGTGCGTTTCCCGCTTCGGCGCATGCGTCGGCAGAGTAGTGCCATTGTCCGCTGGCGCTGTCATGCAGCATTCGCACGAGCCCTTCGTTGCGCATCAATTGTCTGCGGGCTTCCTCGTGCGCCTGCTCTGAAAGTATATGCGGCATCTTGCTTGCAATTCCATTTTCACATTGAAAAAAGGCAGAATCAGTATTCGAATATAATATAGTCGCATAGGTGGAAATATATCGCAGAACTCAGTATGGTGGATATATTATCGTCGAATGTCTTAATAAGAAATTTTACAATTAACGTCAGGGAGATAGAACCTAACGTTGATTGTGAAAGAAATGAAGGACCGAGATGGCTTGAATTTTGGAAAATTCGTCCTTTTGAGTTTTTTCGTTCCTTTTTAGATTTTGCCAAACCTTATGAAGAAAATACTGCTTCTTGGAATGATGATGATGTCGATTGTGTCTTGCATAGGCGATAAAATTGTATCAAGGAAAAGCGCTCTGGCGGTTGGCGAGAGCAACCATGGCTTTATTGTGGAATCATCCACGGATGTGCCCGAAGAAAACGGCTGTCTCTGGAAGCTTCGTCATAAGAAGAATGGCGCGGAGGTGCTGTGGCTTGAACGCGACGACGAAATCAAGACCTTCTGCATTATCTTCAAGACCATTGCGCAGGACGACATGGGAGTCGCTCACATTCAGGAGCATGCAGTGCTGTCTGGCTCGGAAAAGTATCCGTCTAAATCTCCCATGATGGACATGATGAAGAGATCTCTGCAGGTTTTCATGAACGGCATAACGGAAAGCGATATGACCTACTATCCTTTCGCGACCCGCTACGATGAGGACTACATGAATCTGATGTCCGTCTATCTCGATTCGGTCTTCTGTCCGTTGTCCCTCAAGAATCCGATTGCCTTCCTTCGCGAAGGATGGCATTACGAGTTCGGAGAAGATGGAAAGCTGCGTGTCAACGGCATTGTCTATAACGAGATGAAAGGTTCTACGGCAAATGCTTTCCGGACCATATACAGTTCCATGTTGAAGACGCTGTTGCCAGATACGCCATACGCATTTGAATCTGGCGGCATGCCTGATGCGATTCCGAATTTGTCATACGACGACTACTGCGCTTTCAATGCGAAATTCTACCATCCATCCAATGCAAGAGTTTTTCTGGATGGTAGCGTGAACATAGACGCCACGCTTGCCAAATTGGATGAATATTATTCGAAATACGACCGTCTGAAGGAGATTCCGCAAATTCCGCCGCAGGTTCCCGTGGAAAAAAGTGCTCATTTCCAATACGAATCGGCGAACACGGAAAGGAAAACCGCCGCTGTGGAGGCATGGTGTGCTGCGGATTACACCGACATAAAGGCGAAATATACACTTGATGTCATAGGGAATTATCTTTGCGGAACGAACGAGTCGCCGCTTGCCAGGGCGCTCATAGATCGCGGACTTTGCGAAAATGTTTCCTCTGGCAGCGCTAGTTTCATGTATGTTCCTTTCATGATAAACTGCGAAAATACTTCCGACGAAGATGCGGAGGAGTGCTTCAGGATCATTCATGAAGAACTTGAGAAAGTCGCGTCGGAAGGCTTCGACCGCGTGCGTCTGGAGGCGCTCATCAACGACAGTGAGTTCAGGGAACGCGAGCAAAACAGACCACTCCCGCGCGGAATTTTCAATCTCCTTCTCGTGCAGTCGCAGTGGCTCTATGACGGCGATCCGGCGGCTGCTCTTGATTTGACTGGAATCTACAAAGCGCTTCGCGAGGGGCTGGACAACGGCTATTTCGAAAAGTATCTCAGAGAGCATATTCTCGATAACCATCATCACGTCCGTGTCGTTGTTTCTCCGAGCGCAACGCTTGGAAAGGAGAAACGCGAGGCTGAAGAGGCGCGTTGCGCTGCCATTCAGGCTAAGCTGACTCCGGAGGAACAGAAACGCATAAAGGAGGATTGCGAGGCTCTTGTCCGCTATCAGCGCACGCCTGATGCTCCTGAGGTCGCGGCGAAACTGCCGCTTCGCGAACTTTCGTCTGTGCCGCAAGAGGGAAAGTTGGTTGACAGCGAAATAGTAGTGAAAGACGGTGTGACATTCATTGTGACAAAGCCTACATGCGACGGAGTTTCATATTTGAATCTCTACTTCCCTGTCAATGCATTCAATGAACGTGAATTGTCGGCGTTGCCGCTTCTGTCTGCAGCCTATGGCAATCTGGGAACAAGAAAACAAAGCGCGCTTGAATTGCGGACGGCATTGGATACGGACGTAGGCCGTCTTTCGGCAGATGTGGTTGCCAGCGTGAATGGAAACTATTTCCATGTGTGCATAGGCGCTCTTACGGATAAATTTCCGCAGGCGCTCTCGCTCTTGGAGGATGTACTGATGAATACGGATTTTTCGGATGCAGAGGCTTTGGAAAAACTCCGTAAACAGTCGCTCATGGCATTTGAACGCAGTGGCGTGTCGGCAGGACAGCGATTCGCCCTCATGCGCTCTGGAAGTGCTTTGAACCGTAGCAACCTCTCTAGGGAGATAGTCTCTGGAATCACTCATTTGCATTTCCTGCGCGGCATTGTCGTGGACGACAAGTTCTCTAAGGAGTGCTCCGATCTTTCCAAACGCATTTTCCACCGCAACGGAATGGTGGTTTCATACACGCGCAACCTTTCCGACGACGTCGTCACCAGAGGTCTGGAATTCCTCTCGCCAAGAGACGATGACGCCATGAGCGTGCCAGCGGCGCTGCTTCCGGAAAGCGAGAATCCGGACGGTTACGTCATTTCTGGCGACAGCGGATTCGCCGCCATGACGATGGCTCTGCCCGTTGGTGTCGCTTTCCATGGTTCCATGACTGTCGCCGCCAGAATTCTTTCGCTGGATTTCCTTCATCGTGAACTTCGACAGATCGGCGGAGCGTATGGCGCCGGATTCAGCGTGTCTTCGGACGGAATCGTTCAGATGTTCTCCTATCGCGATCCTACTCCCGCACGCTCTTATGATGTTTTCGCAAAATGCGCTCAGGCGCTCCGTGATTTCGTGAAGGAAGGCAAATCGTTGACGCCTTTCATTCTCGGTTCGATCAGTTCGCTGGAGCCTGTCAGAACACCTGTGCAGGAGGCTGCGCTCGCCCCTGAACTATATCTGTCGAAACGCACGCCGGAAGATTTGGCTAGACAGCGCCGCGAAATTCTCGCGACGACTCCAGAACAGCTTCTTGATTTCGCCGATCTGTTGGAAAAGGCCGCATCCAATGCAGGAAAATGCATCATTGGCGGCAGAAAGACTCTTGAATCTCTTGACGGAAACTTCAAGGATTTCTAAGATGCCTTTTTAGGGCACCATATCATTAAGTCGCCGTTTGGGGATTGACGATACGGACTGGAGTGGAACGGTATTTGCAGAGCATTGGGTTGAGGAGGCAAACAACGTTTTTTACAGTCTCCAGCCGAAGCCGTTTTTCAGTGGTCGCCGATAGACGCCAACGCTTCGGCGATGTCATGACGATGTTTGCTGAAACGCCTAGTTTTTGAAAACGACCACAGAAACGGCCAATTTCGATGCCTTTTGCCGTTTGGGTATATATATACGCAAAATGGTATGGATGCGCGTAGAGTGCCTTAAAATCGCTTCTAGGCCATATCGGCTCTTTTTTACATGCCATTTCTGACGCCTGCAGAAGCGATTTGCATCCGATCGTGAAAATTGACGAGAGGGTGCTTTCCCATTATGGAACTGCCGTTTTGCAGCAGTTTTCACGTTTGCGTTATTACGAAAAAAGCGTTCAAGGAGAAAGTCTCCCTGAACGCTTTTATGGTTCATTGGAAAGGAATATTATTCCCTTGAAATGATCCGATTATTTGTCGTATGCGTGGCCTGCGGAGCCGAGGACGTTGACGACCTTGTGCTCGTAGAGAGCCTTCATGCGGTCACGTGCAGGACCGAGATACTTGCGGGGGTCGAATTCAGCGGGCTTCTCGATGAAGGTCTTGCGGATGCCGGCGGTCATGGCGAGACGGCTGTCGGAGTCGATGTTGATCTTGCAGACAGCGGACTTCGCTGCTTCGCGGAGCTGTTCTTCCGGGATGCCGACTGCGGCCTTCAGAGCGCCGCCGTTTGCATTGATGATGTCGACCTCTTCCTGAGGAACGGAGCTGGAGCCGTGGAGAACGATCGG
>JAKSPA010000131.1 GCA_024405235.1 Lentisphaeria bacterium | reverse complement strand
GTCGCGCCGCCGCAGTATCTTTTGTGACGATTGCGTCGGTATGGTGCGAACCATAGCGGTTTATATGGTCGATGGCTTCGGAGATATCGTCGACTATTTTGATTGAAAGGACGAGTGAGAGATATTCGGTGCTCCAATCCTCTTCTGTGGCGGGCAGCAGTCCCGACACGATTTCGCGCGCACGTTCATCGCCTCTGAGTTCCACGCCTGCGTTCTTTAGAGCTTCGCAGACAGTGGGAAGAACGCGTTTGGCGGCATCGGCGTTGACGAGAAGTGTCTCTATGGTGTTGCATGTCGCAGGGGCCTGCGTTTTCGCATCCACGGTGATAGTCGCGGCCATTGCTGCGTCTGCGTCCGCATGTAGATAGAGGTGGCAGATTCCCGCGGAATGTCCGAGCACTGGAATCGTGGTGTGTTCCATGATGAATTTGACGAATGCGTTGGAACCGCGCGGAACGACAAGATCTATGTATTCGTTGAGTTTCAGCATGTCGTTGACTTCCTCGCGCGTTTCCAGCAGCTGAATCCACGCGGAGGGGAGGCCGACGGCTGTCGTGGCATCGCGAATGACCTGCGCGAGAATGCGGTTGGTGTGTGCTGCCTCGCGGCCGCCTTTCAACAGCACTGAATTGCCGCTCTTCAGACAGAGCGAAGAAATTTGAACCAGAGCATCTGGTCTGGCCTCGAAGATGATGCCGATGACGCCGATAGGGCAGGTGATCCGCGTTAGATGCATGCCGTCTGCCAGTTCGGTTTTCGTGAGCACGCGGCCGATGGGATCAGGCAGTTCTGCAAGCGCCAGAAGTCCCGCGATCACGTCTGAGAGCTTCTTCTCGTTGAAGACGAGACGCTTTTTCAGCGCGTCGTCAAGGCCGTCTGAGGCCGCCATGTCTTGCTGATTCGCCGCAGTGATTTCTTCAGCGTGCAGTTTAAGCGCGTCTGCAATTGCGACGAGAGCGCGGTTTCGCACTTCCAGCGTAGTGTCTGAAAGTGGAATGGAAGCGGCTTTTGCCTGCTGAGCTAATTCGATTACGGACATGGTCTTGAAATATGTCTTGGTTGTTATTTATGAAGTGGCGGAAGTTTCAGTCTCTGTCGTGCTTCTGCGAGTTTCTGCCATGCCAGATCTTCTTTGGACAGCAGTCGCGTCAATTGCGCGCCAGATGAAAGGCCTAGTGCGTTGGCGCTTTCGGCCATGTTGAAATCGTGTGCCTGCAGCGCGTCGAAGATTTTTGCCAGCCAGATTGCGAATTCGGGGCGCGTTGCTTTCGGAATTGCGTCAAGAGGAATTTCCGGAGCATTTTCGTCTGCTTCCGCTGGCATTTTGACGGCGATTTCGCAACGAAGCTTCATCAGCGCATGTGCGAGATTCTGATGCTGCGAACGCGTGACGTCGTCGGTTGCGGTAAGGCCCGTCGGCTCATGTGTCACGCGAGTGGCCGTGGAGGTCTTGTTGCGCTTCTGTCCGCCTGGTCCGGTTCCTCTGCGAGCCTCGAAGCGGCACTGGCGCAGCAGTTCTTCATCTGAAAGCGACAGCAGTTCGTATTTTTTCATTGCAATTGCGGAAGTGGGAATATTCCGGCGGCGTTTCCGTAGAAGATGGCGTCTTTTTCTTCACGCGAAAGGCCTGTGGATTCGATTTCGCGGAGGCCGACGTCAAGCGGCGTCCAAGGCGAGTCGGTTCCGAAGAGGATTCGTTTGACGCCGTGTTTTCTGATGATGCGTTCGAATTGCTCCTGGTCGGTCATCCATGCCTTTGAAAAAGATGTGTCTAAAAAGACATTGGCCCCGCAGAGGTCCTTTTCCACTTCGTCCCAGTTGTTCCAGCCGCCCATGTGAGCGCAGATGATCACGAGTTCGGGATAGCGTTCGGAGAGGCGTGCATAATCGGATGGTGCGGAATGCCGTTGTTCGTAGATGAATCCGATGTCGTTTCCTGCGTGGAAAAGGACAGGGAGCCTCAGTTCGGAGAGCGTCTCCCACATCGGCGCAAGGCGTTCGTCGAGAATTTCGAACTGCTGATATTCCGGATGGAATTTGACGCCGAGGAGTCCCAATTCGCGAATGCGTCTGCATTCTGCGAGCACTTCGTCCAGGGGCGCGTTCGGATAGAGTCCGCCCAGCGAGAGATGCGGCCATGTGTTCCATGTCGCCACCCAGTCGTTGACCGAACGCATCTGCCTTGCATTTGTGACGACAGTGCAGTGCAGCCAGCCGTCGTAGCCTGCTTCGAATGCGGCGCGCTCCTGGTCGCCTCTGGAACCATCGGTGAATGCGGGAAGGCCATGCGACTTTTCCACCAGCACTTCTATTGCGCGTTTGTGGACTTTGTCGGGAAAAACATGCGTATGAGAATCAAAAACAGGCATTGGAAAATTGAATGCGGACGTTATTCTTGAGGAAATTCAGACCATTCGCGAACAGAGAAATCAAGTGCGGTTCATCGCACTAGTGCCGCAATGATTTTCTTTTAATGTTCTTGATATTCAATGCCTTCAAAACCAATTCCTGTTCGGCCTTTTCAACAATGCAGAGGTCGCTGTTCGGAAGGTATGAGTAGAAGAAGATGCAGTATCTTCCCTTTTCGTCAAATGCTTCGAGGAAGCCGTAATCGCTCTTTCTCTGGAGGATTTTCTGATGAAGCATTCGCGGCAATTCGTACGACGAATCCAAAATGGCATCCATGTTGACCTCCGATGTGTCTTTCGCAAGGTCCTTCAGCATGTCGCTGTTGAGATGGCCGAGGGTTTGTCCTTCGCGGTTGAGCAGGAAGTGCTCGGTGACGCCGCCTGCCGGAGCGTTGCCGTTCCTTCCAATCAGATTGACCAGATATTCAAAGTGGATGTCTGCGCCTGCGACGCCTATGAAGTTGTTCTTGTCGTCAAGAATCGGCAATGTGCACGCCAGAAGCAGTCTGCCGTTCTTTCCCGAATCCTTGTATGGAGCGCCCCAGACGGCGTTTGTGCTGCCGTGTGTCTCGAATGCCTTCTTGGTGACGATGTACCACTCGCGTTTTCGGTTGTCGTAGTCGCTGCTGTATTCTGGATTGAACGGATACGCGAGCTGCAGGCCCGTGCTGTCCATGCCGATATATGCACGTCGGATTAGCAGTCCATGCGATAGCATCTGTTCCTTAAGTTTTTCTTCCATCTGCGGGGATTCCAGTTTCTGGCCGTTCGAAGAAAGAACCAGCGCATAAAGTTCATGGGAGATGGGCTGCATTCTGGTCAGGTGGCGCATATAAGCCGCCTGATCGGCATTCGGCGGCATGACGAAGGAAAGGACATCTGGATTGATTGCCTTGCCGTAGTATGTCGCGGAGGCGATTTTGCCGTGCGTTTCCGAAGCGTCGTTTTGATAGTCGTGGTAGTCGAGTATCGGCAGCTGCCTGTGTCGATTTCCGGCGAACTGTCCTGCCATGTCGTTCAGGATTCCTGTGTAGTCCACGACGTGCTTGAGATTGTTGGCCACTTCAAGCATCTTGTTGGAAAGCGCCATCGATGCCTGGATGACATTCCCGTTCATGTTGAGCAGATGTTCGTGATATTTCAGCGTGTCGTTGATTATTATCTGCTCGTTCATCTGTCCCGTGACAATATCGCGTTGCATGATTGCGTCATCGCGCTTGTGCTTCATCGAGAAGAGGGACATCGACAGAGCGAACAGCCATCCTAGCAGTGCCAGCGTGATGACAAGCTGGATGTGCTGCGAGAGGAAACGTTTGGATTTCATCCAGAAGTTTTCCGGAAGGGCCTTGATGGGAGAATTTGTCAGGAAGGCTCTGAGGTCGCTCGCAAGTTCATAGGTGTCCTGGTAGCGGTCTTCCGGTTCGTATGCGGTCGCCTTGTCGATGATTGCGGCCAGACCCTTGGCGATTGGCACGCCGAATCGGTTCTTGATAGGCTTGCGTTCGTCCATGCGAATCTTGCGGACAAGAGTCTTCAAATCCTTTTCGTCATAGCCGCGTTGCAGGCATACGATTTCGTAGAGAATCATTCCGAGACTGTATATGTCAGTCAGTTTTGTGCGCGGTTGCTTCTCGAATGCCTCATGCGGCATGAATCTCGGAGTGCCGTCGAGCGTGTGCGTGCCATTCGCAATGGCTTCCTTTTCGGCGGTGATGTTTTTTGCTATGCCCCAGTCCATGACGTATGTGGCGCCGAAGTTTCCAACCATGATGTTTTCTGGCTTCAGGTCGCAGTGGATGATGTTGCGCGAATGTGCATATCCTATTGCTTCGCAAATTTTTAGGAAGATAGCCATGTGGAGGCGAAGGGTTTCGATGTAATTCCAGCGGGAACGCTTCCCCTGTTCAAATGCACTGATTTCATCGTCCAGAATGGCCTTGAGTGTCCTTCCGCGAATCAACTGCATGGTCAGATGAATGCCATTTGAATCATCCTTCAGAAGGCCGTATGCGGCGACGATTGACGGATGCTCCAATTGAGCCGTGATAAGCGCTTCGTTGATGAACGCCCTTCGTATCTTGTCGTTGTTGAGGTGTTCCTTTCTGAGCGATTTCAGAACGACTATTCGGTTCAGAATCTTGTCGTTCGCGCTTGAAAGGATTCCCTGGCCTCCTTCCGCGAAGGCTTTTTTGATATCATAGTGGGTCGACAGTTCGTCGAAATCGCTTTCATTGACTACGTCTTTCTCGACGTTGATTTCCTTTTCATCGTCTATAAGCGCCGAATTCGCCGTGTCGATAGATTTGCCTTTTGAGTGTTTCAGAACACGATGCTGAATGTAGTCCAAAACGGAGCCGAAGACGCCGCTAGTGAATGTCGAATCGCCCGTGGAGGTCGTGCGTTCCGTTGAAGAAGAATCGTGTTGCTCCTTTAGATCACCGATCTGTATGGTGCAGGTCGCATCGATACCTTCGGTGTCTCGCGTGTAATCTGAACGGCCATGCGTCTCCTGCGCGTCATCTATTTTGATAGTGCAGGTTGCATTGAGATTGCCATTGTCTTTTGGATATTTTGTGTTTGTGGACATGGGAGGAATATAATCCATGTGATTGAATTTAATACCGCGACAGTCGTTTATCTCTGCAAAAAAGAGGGAAAATATGACAGCGGTGTCATTTGCGGCAAAATGGCCAAAAATACGTCTGCGGAAGCTCCAAAAAGCATGTGAAAAATGCTCCAATGCCTCTAAATGCGATTCTAAAGCCCGCCACGCGCTTTGATGCCCTTTTGCGTATATTAATACCTAAAACGGAATAAGGCCCTAATTTGGGCATTTCTGAACGCGTTTGCAAAAAAGCCCTTTCACGAAAACGGCGATGCCGCGCGCTTGAAGACGAAGAGAAGAGTTTTGGAAGTGGAAAGACTGCTGAAAAAGAATAGTATTCTTTCCCTAGATCACCATTTAGTCACCCTTTATGGAAATTCCTCCCGTAGAATTCTATGAGAAAGCTATGTCCCCCAAGAGGGTAGGAATCAAGCCGCATTGGGCGCAGCACAATGCGGCAGTACGG
>JAKSPA010000130.1 GCA_024405235.1 Lentisphaeria bacterium | reverse complement strand
TATTTTCAGGCGGTTTTGATTCATCTCTTTCCGATATAAAAAAGGTATTCAGGACCGGAACGATCCTTTCGACGATCGGCGTTCTTCTGACGACGCTTATTCTGGGGACGTTCGCCTACTGCATATCTTGCCTGGTAGGCCATCCCGAACTATGGCCGCAATGCTATCTGTTCGGTTCGATCATTTCATCCACGGACGCCAGCGCGGTTTTTTCGATTCTCCGCTCTAAATCCATAAGTCTGCAGGGCGATCTGAAGCCTCTGCTCGAATACGAATCTGGTTCGAACGATCC
The DNA here is from genome assembly GCA_024405235.1 of Lentisphaeria bacterium. Taxonomy (GTDB): domain Bacteria; phylum Verrucomicrobiota; class Lentisphaeria; order Oligosphaerales; family Oligosphaeraceae; genus UBA1724. Next base: position 5,198 of record JAKSPA010000130.1, on the reverse strand, counting down.
AGTGGCGACCTTCCTGACGATGTTCTTCATCGGACTCTGCGGAACGCAGCGCGGCGGCGACATCAGCGGAGCGAAGGCGCTGCTGCTATTCGTGCCGTCATTCGTCTGGCAGATGGGCGCGGGCATAGCCATCGGAGTAGCCATCACATGGGCGGCCGCATGGCTCTTCAACCATTTGCGTCTCGACTACGACGGACTTTATTATGTCCTTTGCATTGCGGTCATATTTCTCACATACGCATTCGCGGACGCATGCGGCGCGAATGGCTTCATGGCGGCCTACGCTGGCGGCGTCTGCATGGGTTCGCAGCACTTTGTTTTCAGAAACAGCGTTTCGCGATTCGCCGACGCGCTCGCATGGCTGATGCAGGTCATTCTTTTCACGATACTCGGCTTCATGGCCAATCCACTGGTCATCAAAGAACATTGGCTTCTCGGAATCCTCATGGGAGTCCTGCTGATGTTTCTTGCGCGGCCTGCAGCGACTTTCATCTGCATGCTTGGAAGCGGTTTCTCGACAAAGGCCAAGGTGCTCGTGAGCTGGGTCGGCCTCAGAGGCGGCGCGCCAATCATGCTTGCGACATTCCCAATGCTGATCGCCGTAACCGATTCCGCCGCCGTGGATGCAGCGACTTTCGGCAATACCAATATCTACGAAATCATCTTCAATCTCGTCTTCTGCATGGTTCTTCTGTCGGTCGTCATCCAGAGCTTCACGATCATGCCTCTCGCACGTGCGCTTAAGTTGGATTCGCCGCTTATGATGACGCCTACAGCGCCGATTTCTTTTGATCAAGTCGCTTATCTTGACAAGAAAAGCGCCAAGAAAGCAGAGGAAAATGTCGATGACATGGCCTATAACGAACCCGCTTCCTATACGATTGCGCGTGGAAGCGATCTTGATGGACGCCAGATAAGGGACATCGTGATGATTTCACGCGGAGGCAAGTGGTTGGTGCCAAGAGGAAATACGGTTCTCGCTTCTGGCGACAGTCTCACTGTCCTCGCGACTCCCGCCAACCAATCAAAGGCCAAAAAATATTTTGACGTAATTATTCATTCCTGATGCCTTCCTGCCAAATGAGGCGCCAGACGACATGCTGTCACGGCATTGCGAATGACGCCTCGGCAAGTGTCTTCAAAGCACAGTATTGCTCTGCTGCTCTTTTCGTATCACATGCTGCAGATAGTATCCCATTGTCAGTGCGGCCAACGTCCATGAAATAGGATAGCATATCATGATTGCGCGAACGGTATTGTAACGTCCAGTGCAAACGAAATACACCCATAGGATTCTGAAGATGCATACGAAAAAAAGCGTCAGCAGAAAAGCGTTCATGGAGCGCCTCATGCCACGCAAGGCTCCGCTTATGACATCCATTATGCCGCAGATGAAATAAGGCGCGACAACAATCACGAGACGTTGAAATCCTATTTCAATGACCTCTGGATTGTCATTGTAGATCGCAAGCAGATCGCGTCCCCAAAATACGGTGAAGAATCCAAGAACGATCATCAAGGCGGAGACAAGCACTATGCATGCTTCGGTTCCCTTGCGTATTCTCTGGATTTTCTTCGCGCCGAGATTCTGTCCTGAAAAACTCACGGACACTTGAAAAAACGAATAGGAGGCGCTGTATGTCAAGCCTTCAAGACTGCTTGACGCCGCATAGCCCGCAACCGCAATGGCGCCGAAGCCGTTGATTGCGCTCTGCATGATCAGATTCGACAATCCATAGCAGGAACTCTGCAGTCCCGAAGGGATTCCTACGCGAAGAATACTGGCCATGATCGGTTTGTCGAACGAAAGTTCTCTGACAGACAAGCCGCCTGTCTCACTTGTCTTTCGTAGAGTCAACCATACAAGCACGGCGGAAATCACTTGCGAAATGAATGTCGCCCACGCAACGCCGTCTGCCTGCATGTGGAGTTTGATCACGAAGAAGATGTTCAGGAAGACATTGGCAATGCCGCCGATCGTCAGATAATACATCGGTCGCTTGGTGTCGCCGATTGCGCGAAGTATGCCGCTGCCGAAATTGTATATAAGGATGAAAGGCAGACTTGCAAGATATATCCTGACGTAAGATACCGCCATGTCTATGATCGATTCCGGCGTATGCGACCATTTCAAGAACAACCGCGTGCATGGAATCAGTATCGCGGCCAGAAGCACGCCGCCTCCGATGGCCATTGCCATGGATGTCTGTGTCGTCTTGTGAAGCCGTCTCCAGTCTTTTGCTCCGAAGAAATTCGCGGCAATGACATTCGCGCCGATCGATAGGCCCATCATGAGGCAGACCTGAAGGTGAATCAGCGGTCCAGTGGACCCTACCGCGCCCATGGCCTCCGCAGAGCCGTATCGTCCTACGATTATCATATCCGCCGCGTTGAATGTCAGCTGCAGAAGCGTTGACAGCAGGCATGGCACGGCGAAAATGATGATACGGCTCCACAACGGGCCTTGCGTCAAATCGACGACATGTGAATTCGAGTGCGACGTAGCGAAGTCCTTCTGATTACGCGTGTATTAGTTTTTCAGCATTGAGATGATAGATCTTTTCAAGGACCTCTTCAGGCAGCTGAAGACTGTTCAGCAGTTCCTGGTGCACATTGTCGAAATAGTCTCTTGCATAGACAATTCGGTCCTGGTATTTCACAAGAAATTGTTTTGTGAATTCGTGGTCGCGGTTCAGTGCGCGATGTCCAGAACCTGCCGAAATATCGCAGTAGAGATTTGGATATTTGTCCAGAAGCTCGGGAATCTTTCCGCCTGGAATGACAGGCGTGCCTGCTTCTGGATATTGATTTTTCGTGCTCCAGAGGTCATCGTTCGAGATGTGAATCCAGAAGCCTGGCGCGTGGCCTAGAAAGTTCGTGTTCGGGCATGCCTGAAGCATCCTTTCCAGCGTGCCGATGTTTCCGCCCCACCATTCCGAACGTGGCTCTTTGCGCGTAAATTGCTGATCATAATCAAAATGCAATGTTACAGGAAGCCCTAGTTCGCCAGCCTGACGGAAGAGTCTCAGACAGTCGGGACTGTCATACATGGTCCTGAATTTGCATTCTCCGCAAATGCGTATGTTGTAGATTTTGTATGCCGCAACCAATTTGTCGCAGGCAAATGGATCATCAGGATTGGGGCAATAGCCCAAGATGAATTTTTCAGGAGCCCTTTCGGCGTATGAAATGCAGCGTTCGAATGGAATCGCGACATTGCGGCCATTCAGCAGCGGTCCGCAGACACACTGCGTCGTTGCATCACAGCAATCTTCCATCGGACTTTCCCAACTGAGAAGCCATGTGCGGGAAATGCCGTTTTGGGCCATGTTTTCCAGAAAGCGCTCAAGATTGTATCCATGCCAATCAGGATGGTTGTGTGCGTCGATGATCATATTTTTTTCTTTACAGGAATCGCAGAATTCTTTTGAAAACCGTACTTGAATCAATATAAAAACAAATCACCGTTTTTCCAATCCTTCGTTACCATGATTACGACAGACGTCAAAAAAAACGCCGCCCAAACATCAAAAGACATTGAACCCCCAAAATGTCCAAATTCGCGTCCGCCGAAGCCCCAAAATGCATGTTGAAAATGCTCAGATGCCTCTAAATGCGCTTGTAAGGCCCGCCACGCGCTTTCAATGCCTTTTGCGTATATATATACCTCTTTGACAAAACAGCCCCAAATTGGGCCTCTTTTTGATGTCTGCCATTTTCCAGCGGCTGTACTTCCAATAACAACATCAATATCTGCAAATCTTCAAACATGCCTAAACCGCTGGAATTCTATCAAAGGCGTCATGTGTTATCTCAAACCAAGGATCTATTGATGGTGCGTATGCATCATATAGAAAATGTTCACCAAAAATGATAAGAATCTATCCAACGATTTACATAAGTATCCCAACACAACTTCTGCACAAAATACTCCTAAAATATCCCAACACAACTTCTGCACAAAATACTCTAGAAACAGAACTTAATCTTTTACAAAACGATTTATAGTAGTATAAAGTTAGATTCAAAAGTCGCTGTTTTTTAGATACGGAATCTTGTTGATTTCGTGCAACATCCATACACAAATTTTGCACAGTTAATGAATTTAGCGCCAGAACAACTCAAAAAAGCACGTGAATACATCAATACATGCATTGCTCAGGCATACACAAGCGGGCGCCTGCCCACGATGCGTGATATGCTGGCGCAAAGCCATTGCACCCGCATGGCGTTGGAGCATATCATTGCAGAATACGTTGAGGCGTGGTATTTGGTTCGTAAGGACAGAAGCGGTTTTTATCTGCGTTCCCAGTCGCCGAACGGCAATGCCATTGAATTGGTGGCCTGCCATGACGAGGGAAATTATTCAACGTCCGGCCTTCTTTACGAATGCATACTGGCGATGATCAACACCTTCAGCAAGCACGGATACTCGGCGCGGATGACCTCCATCAGTCAGTTGGAATCCACTGAAAAGTATCTGGAGATATCCCATCGCGCGGACAGCGCTGCCTTTGTGTTGCTCTTGCCGCAAACCCGTGAGCTTGTCTCAACCTTTCAACTCACCGGCAAGCCTGTGCTCTCGCTCTTTCCCCAAGGGAGATTCACTGGCGTGAACCAACTGGTGGATTCTTCGCAGCTCGTGGCTATTCAGATGAACCATTTGATGGAACTGGGACATCGGCGAATCCTGTATTTGCGTGAACAGTTCGATCAGTATCAAAGCCTGACCGAGTTCAGCAGAATCATAGACTATCATCGGATTATGGCTAAAAACAATCTTCAGGTTCCAGAGCACTGGCATACAATTTATCCCTCCGGAAAACTGGACGAGAATCTGGAGCTGGCATTCAGCAGGGAGCCCACACCCACGGCACTGATTATCTCTGACTGGGAAGCACCGGTCGCATTTGCTTTCCTCTGGAAACACAATCTCACCATTGGCAAGGATGTCTCCGTCGTTGCGACAGATGGTTGCTCCTACTTGAATTTGGTGTCTCCGACCGTTAGCACAACCGTCATGAATAGTGTTCAGATCAGTGAAGATGCATGGCACATGCTGGATCGGCAGTTCCAGGGAGCCAAGGACTTCGAATGCCGGGAAGTGGAAATTTCCTTCCGCCAAGGCGAATCCAGCGGAAGAATCCAATAGACATTTTCACAGCAGTTGTTTTTTTACCCATAATCATTCCTCCCAA
>JAKSPA010000013.1 GCA_024405235.1 Lentisphaeria bacterium | reverse complement strand
ATTAGTTATAAAAATGATATTATTTTTGTGCATTATGACGATTTTTATGACTTTTTTATTTTAGTATTTACTTCTTGAAAAATTATAAATGGCGCATTATCTTATGCGAAATGTTGTCTCCGAACCATGAACAAGGGAACCGACCCAGATGAAAAACAAGGACCTCTACGCCAGAACATATCTTGGACAGCCGGAAATCTTCGCCGACGCCTTCAACGCCGCGCTCTTTGACGGGAAACCACTGATCAAGCCAGAGAACCTCACTCCCGTGCGCCTGGCACACCATAAATCCGACGAAAAGGGCCTTCTCCATGAATTCCGCCGTGATCTTCTCATGAGCATGACCATAATGCGACACGGCAGTTCGCTGCTGACCCTGCTTGGTCTAGAACACCAGACAGCAGTGGACTACTCGATGGTACTACGGTGCCTGAACTACGATGTGTCCAACTGGATGGAACAGCGCCAGCAGACCATGTCACGAAATATGGAAAAAGCACGACAGACTGGCACCCCGATGTCGCCTCTGGAGGCCTACCGCCCGCAAGACAGACTAACACAGGTGGTGACCATCGTGGTCTATCTCGGACAGAAGCCATGGGATGCACCGACAAACTTGCGAGAAATGTTTGCACCAGGCCCCGAGGAATTCGCCGAATTTCTTCCAGACTATAAGATACGAGTGCTGACGCCAGACGCCTATGGCGACGATTGGAACGAATGGAAACTACATTTCGAAACGGAACTCGGAAAAGTGATATATTATTCAAGAAAGGCGCGTGACAGAAACGAATTGCTCAAATATGCGGGGAGCGACAACGACATAATGAAGCCGCAGACGATACGCATGCTCTGCGAGACCCTTGACGTCAATATCGAACCAAAGGAGGAAATAACCACAATGTGCCAGGCAATTCAGGAACTCAAGCAGGAATGGAGACTTCAAGGACGCGAGGAAGGACGTGCGGAAGGACGTGCGGAAGGACGTGTGGAAGGACGCGAAGAAGGACGTTTGGAAGGGCGTGCGGAAGGGCGTTTGGAAGGACGCGAAGAAGGACGTGCGGAAGGACGCGAGGATGGCAACCGCGAATCCATCATCAAGATGATTGGCTATATGCGCAAGATGCACTTTCCCGAAAGCGAAATCCTCAAGTTCGTCATGGGAGCCAACGATATGACATCCGAACAGGCCTCCAAACTGCTGAATGTCGGCATTTGAACCACCGACATAGATTTACCTGATTAATAAATTCATGATTTAATTTTGCCGTCCGATTTATTCGAAGCAACGCATATATAATGAAACCGCAGACGATACGCATGCTCTGCGAGACCCTTGACGTCAATATCGAACCAAAGGAGGAAATAACCACAATGTGCCAGGCAATTCAGGAACTCAAGCAGGAATGGAGACTTCAAGGACGCGAGGAAGGACGTGCGGAAGGACGTGCGGAAGGACGTGTGGAAGGACGCGAAGAAGGACGTTTGGAAGGGCGTGCGGAAGGGCGTTTGGAAGGACGCGAAGAAGGACGTGCGGAAGGACGCGAGGATGGCAACCGCGAATCCATCATCAAGATGATTGGCTATATGCGCAAGATGCACTTTCCCGAAAGCGAAATCATCGCATTTATCATTGGAGCACATGGACTTACTGCCGAGCAAGCGATGGCATTGCTGGCAACAGGCGCTTGATATTATACACAAAAATATCTTTTTAATGTCAATTTTCGCCGTTTTCAGCAATAATGGAAAGAAGCAAAGGAAGTCCTTCATCCGTGTTTTTCCAAACCGCTTCTTTAACGCTAGTTAATTTGGCAGCCAAATTGGCAAAAGGGTATTTCTATCATTCATGCCATGAAAATTGTCGCAAGAACACTCCATGCATGGTAGTTCTGCATTGCAATTCTGTCATAAAAAAGAAGACGCTTCTGTTTTTCACTTTTGGACCAAATTCACGTCTGCGGAAGCTCCAAAAGGCCTCTCAAAAATGCTAAAATCGCGTACAACGCACAGAAAGGCCTCTATCTCGACGTCCATGCCCGTTTGCGTATATATATCCATAAACGGCAAAAGGCATCGAATTTGGCCATTTCTGTGCGTTCTATCCCCAAAAGCATCCGCGTCGTGCCAGAGAACATTGGGGAGCGGATACTTCTAAAAAGACATTTAGAAACAATAAAGACGACCGCCAAACAGTTTTATTTCAAATCAATCATTTTGAAATCCTGACTAGGCAGTTCAAATGGAAGCGGAAGCTTTACACCATTTTGCGTTGAAACCAACGTCACGAGCGTATTGTTTTCCGTAAGATTGGCAACAACGGCGATGAGCGTTCCATCCTGTCGTTTGTAGCAACTTACATATACGCCATCTTCTTTTGCCTTAATCGGACACGCTTTGTCCCAATATGGGATGAATTCGGCATCATCGCAACCCAAATCATCGCGCATTTTCCATATTTCCGCCTGTTCATCAATTGCCTCTTGCGTATGAGGCCGTGTAGAGATTCCATGCACCATCGACATGGCGGAACAGGCCCTGAATGTGCAATGCGTTGTATAGCAAAGGAAATCATCTGTGACACCGATGTTATTTCCAGTATATGCGAGCCTGAACTCGAACGGCGTCACCGCCTTGTAAATCTGCAGATTCGGCGGTTCTCTAAGCGCTTCGCCGCAGAAAAGCGATGTGGCCCAAGCAACCGCAGGCGAATTCAGCGCAAAGGATCCGTGCAGATCAATCACGCCCTTTTCACCCTTCAACTCCCAAATTAACGTATGGAGCCTCTTCATCATTTCGCGCGTCTGGAAACCATTGGCAGTCGGATGCCTCAAGCCGTCGCGTCCAATGTATCCACAATGCGGATGAACGGATTCCATGCACTGTATGCTATCTGTAGTCGTATCAAGATAGACACCGTCGATATCGGTTTTCAGAATTGCCTCTCTGACACGATACAACATCAGATCTTGATATTGTCTGCTATTGCAAGTCGCGTAGGCATGTTGCCTTCTGCCAGTCTCCCCTTCCAGAAAATCTCCCATTGCGCTCCAATCACGCATAGGAGACTTGCAGTAAAGTCGACGTTCGTTCCATTCCGGAGCACATTCGCTATATAGAAAACTTGCGCAATATGGAAATGCCACGAGATTCCGCGCATGCGCTTCCTTCATTAGAGCGGCAATGCCGTCACCGTATGCGGTGCCTGGAATCGGTGGATAAGCAAAGGCCTCGCCCTGTTTCACGACAATGAATCCCTTCATTCCGGCGTCCGTAGAATAATCTAGAATCGACTTGTCCTTATACTGAAGCGTAGCACTTTCCAATTCACAGCAATACGGAAGAAGACCACTAAATCTATTGCGCCATGAACTTCTCGTCATGGGTCTTGCGGGCATTCCCGTCAATGCGAACTCATAAACGAAACTCTCGCCTTTTTTCATACGAGTGGAAACTGCAATGGGATGAATAGCGAAAAGCGTTTCATAGGAACGATTGTCGCCTATTGTAATGGCATTGACATTGTTTTTCGGGAACCAGAATTCATCGGAATCCGACAGATAATGAACACCGCGATTTTCATCGCATATCTGCAAAAGCGGCGTAAAGGCATAGTTTCTCGGAATATCCAGAGAATCTATCATCGTAAGCGTGCGAATTGCTCCCTGGCAGTATTTAGAGACCATTGGGAAAAGGAAATCCAATGCATCTACAGTCAGATCCTTCTTGGCGGTCATAGTTAATACCACGTGATCGAAACCATCATACTCAATAGTATGCAGCGCAGTCAATTCCATGCTATCATCACCCGACGACTGCAGAACCTTCACCTGATGTTTTTCTGATGACACGACTTTGGCAGGATTCGCTGTCAGTGGATTTCTTCGGCCGTTAATGACTATGTTTAGCGCAGACGGACGCGTAAACATCTCCGCACCACTGAAGATTGTCTCAGAAAGCGGCTCATTTCCATAACGATATGTTCTGTTCCACATTGAAACGGATATGCCCTCTTTGGTCTGCTCCATCGACATTGGCGTCCATGGTGGAAGCACCTCTGTAGTAATTCCTATATTGTTAGAGAACTTCTCCGGACAATCAATTTCACAAACATTGAATTCCTTTGATGAACTATACAAAACATCGTCGTTTTCATCTATTAACTCAACAGCAGTCTCATGTCTGCCAATGCCAAGAGTCACAGTTGGCGTCTCTTCCTCCAAGATTGCAAAACTCGCGGTATTCTCATCGGCTTTCAAGTTTCTCTTGAAACATATCTCACCATCGATACGGAGAACAACGGCTTTTGCATTTTCAGGGAAGTTCTCAAAGGTAGCATCCCAATCCAGCGATCGCCGCACGTCAGAATGATTGATATTGAAATCGATGGCGCACTTGGCGTCACTCATATCCAATCCAGAAAGTTCCTTTGTCTCCCGCGGACTCAGCATTCTGTTGAACAGCCTGAGATCAAATATGTCGCCAGGGAAAGTTCCATGGGCCCATTTCCCCACAACGACAGGCGCCTCTCCATTGTCCTTATCAGGCATTATTCCCATCGAATTTCTGCGTTCTATGCACTCTCCATCGCGATAGAGCATCATCAGTGGCGGCGCTATTATATACGCCACGGAATGGATTTTTCCATCAGCGATATCTCTGATGTCAATTGTCTCGCCAGAAAAACCATTTGACACATTAAGCGTCAAAGTGAATCCGTGATCAAAGAAAATCGTATAGTTTCGCTTGACTCCCAATCCGTCTGTTGTTCCAAAAAGCAAAGGTGACTTCTGTCTAGCCTCGGCCGCAGCCTTCGGATCAATACGGAATTTTGCAAATATGCTGAAAGCGCCGCTTACACGTAGCCCCTTTTCCCGCGCAGGAAGAATCATTCCATCTCTGCCACCGAAGGAAAGTCCACGGCAGTCACCTTCCTCCACAGGAAAGACATCTCCAGAAACGCTACCATGATGACCATTGCCGGAAAGATCCTCTAGAAGGCCACCGTCCATGAATGTCGTGAAATCATAGTGCAGAAGTGTTCCAGGCAGTTCGTCTGCCCACAAAAGCATTGATGTCAGACAAAAGGCAATAACGCAAATGGCACTTCGGAAATTTTTCATGGTTTTCTGTTTGTTTTTTAGAACCTATTCAGATTTCTTCCACAAGAAAGAAGACTTATTACATCTTGTCCTTCAAAGACAACGCTTTTATTTCAATATGCTGTCCGAAAATAAATAATTGCAGATGCTTGTCACGAACCGAAAGACCTTGCACAACTTTTTTTCATGATAACACACGACTGCTCCCCCCCTCTAGAAGCAGTCATACGGCGAGAAGGTTCCCGCTTTTCAGGTCGTCAAAAGACTAGCGATCGTCGCCGCCCTTGATGTTCAGGTTGGGATACCAGTAGAAGGCATTCAGCGCGTTGTTGATATCGGTACCGAACTTCGCGCGGTTGACGACTTCGACGTGTCCATCGCCCAATGCGAAATTGGTGGTCTGGCTGTGACGGAAGAAATTCAGGATGTCCGCAGCCTGGTCACGATAGTAGCTGTTGGGCCAGACAACCCACACATCGCTGTTCGGCGTGCCCTGGAAGTTGTAGGTTGAGCCATCTACGATATTGACGTAGAGGGAAGCGTACTTGATGGAGGAGATGCGATGCCAGTTGGCAGCCTTGTGATCATCTGCGACGCCCCAGTCATAGGCTGCGTTGTTGAGGACGCGGCCCAGATATCCCATGCCGACGTTTGCCTGGTAGCCGATGTTGCCGGAGACGCGGATCGAGGGGGAACCAGAGGGGCACAGCAGGACCTTGTGCCAGGAGCTCTTGTCCGTGCCGCCGGTCATTGCAGCCGCCGGATCCATTTCGCACCACTTCGCGCCGTCCATTGGAGCGCCTGGAATAACTGGATTCAGAGTATACCAAGTGGTCAGATCACCAGGAGTGATCCAGTCACCATAGAAACCGAGATCCTGGTTGCCCGGATGATAGGCCAGAGGTGGCAGAAAGTCGTCGTTGTCATTGGTGTAGAGAAGATTGCCGAGCTGAATCTGCTTCAGATTGTTGACACAGGAGATGGCGCGAGCCTTCTCGCGGGCCTTGGAAAGCGCAGGCAGGAGCATGGAGGCCAGAATCGCGATGATGGCGATGACCACCAGCAGTTCGATGAGCGTAAATGATTTTTTCATTTTGTTCCCTTTTGTTTGACTAATTCCAACCCATGACGATTCTGACGGAAGTGTAGAATTTTTCTGGGCACTGTGTATATTATATGCAAATTACTTGGTGAATAAATGTTTTTTTTAATCAAAACAATGTGATTTTGGCTCATGACCGGAGAATTTTGCATAACACTTCCAGAAAGCCACATTCCATACGGAATCAAACTTCACATGGCAGGAATCACATGGCCTAATTCCAACTATCGCATAGATAGAATGGAATTTGGCGCCGCGTACAATGTGCTGGAATACGTCGTCTCTGGAAGCGGAACAATAAGAACGGAAAAAGAAATTCTGCATCCCACAGCAGGCGATGTATATATCATAAGAAATCATGTCCATTGCGAATACCACGCGGACAGGAATTCTCCTTATAAAAAAATATGGTTCAATGTCAGCGGGAAAATCCTTGACAGCATTTTGGACGAATACGATTTTCATGGAGTCACGCTGACCAAGAACTGTGAACTGGAATGCGAATTCATGGCGGCTCTTGATATCGTGAGGGCAGCCCGTAAGAATTCCTACCAGGACTTGCTTCCCGCCCTTGTAGGAATACTTGCAAGAGTCCATGCGAAACGCATGGCTTTGAATCATGACAAGAAACTGTCTTCCGATGCGGAGAAAATGCGTGAGCGGCTTGAGTTGGGCTGGAACGAACCCTTCAGTCAGCAGTCCCTTTGCGAAATAATACACAAATCTCCTGCACAAATGCAGCGAATATTCAAACAGAGTTTCGGCACATCGCCAAACAAATTCTATCAAGATGTGCGTCTTCAAAAAGCCATTCAGTTCTTGGAAAACACGAATTTCACCAATCGTCACATCGCCATAGAACTCGGCTTCTTTGACGAATACTATTTCGGAGCGTGGTTCAAGAAAATGACTGGGAAATCGCCAAAAAACTATTTGAAACAGCAATGACTCCGCGGCTCATCTTCCAGAAGGCATCAGACGCCTGAGCATCGTGAGCCGTCTTGCGCGCGTTTCCGCAATGAATTCCATTTGAGAAGCCACCATTTCCTCCACAGTCATTTCAAGTGCGCGCCTGTGGTCGAGAAAGCGTTTCGCTCTTGAACCCATGGAATACAATTCATGTATGAAACCACTCTTCTCAAAAGCGGCGAATTCTTCTTGCGTGAGATGCGTGGACAAGAAATCTTCGTGGAGTATTCTTGCGAAATGCCTGTAGCGTCTTGCGACCTCCTGTCCAAGAAGCGGCGCACGTCTGTAGCTTGAATAGAAGACAGAGAGCTTCCTTACAACAATTTCGCGTTGTTTCAACGAATCGAACTGCTGACTGACGAGATCCAATTCATTGCAGATAATCGCAAAGGCCTTCTCGTCTCCGAATGTATATCTGCGAATGGTTTCCACAGGTGTCCGCCCTTCTTTCAAGTCAACAAGAAAAGCACGTCGTATCACGCGTTCGGAAAACTCCCGCATGCGTTCTTCCCAATCTTTAAGCCCCTGGCCGACGACACCCAGAAAAGCCATTGCCAATTTTGCAGCGCCATCTGGTTCCGCCAGAAGATGGTCGGACAGAACGATGACAGGTTGATAGATGCTCTCGAGATTGCGCAATTCCGCCACAAGCGCGCTGTGCACCCACGCCTCCTCAGAGGCGGAAATCTCGCGATCAAGCGAAATAAAGCGTTCGATCGAACCGCCGAAATTCTGCAAAGTATTGACCAACCACGCCATCAGCCTGCTTTCTTCAATGTTGCCGCGCTGCGTAAGAAGACGCAGATACGCAACGGAACCATTGCGCGGTTTCGCATTGCTCAGGCGCCATTTTTCAAGAGCAAGGCGATCCAGCAGTCTGTCTGCATATCGAACCACAAGCGGCCAGTGCTCCAGAAGCGCCTCATCACCACACCAGCGCAAAAGCCACTCGAGCACGCCAGGCTGAATTTCCTTCGAATTGCGAAGCACCCAAATCATGTCGCGAATGACTTCAGGGGAAAGATTTCCCGAAGTCTCGTCAAGATATTTCAACGACCAATCCTGAAAAAGTGTCTGGTCGAGATTCCATAGCACACGGAATCCGATGCCGAAAACTGTATCGACGACCTCAAGACGCCGTCTGTATGCATCCGCCGCATTAGACAGCGTCTCTGGAATTTCAGCACGATTCAGTATTTTGCAACGATCCAGCGCATCATAATCAAATGTGCTGTACAAAACCAGCGCTTTCGAGAAAGAGGCGTCCGACTCGCGTGAATGCACGGCATTGATTTCACCTGCCTCAAGCAGATTTTTCGCGGTCCGCTCCAGAGCACCGAAATATTCCTTCAATATCGCCTTGCCAACGCGTATTGTCGGAGCATCCAGATAAATGTCAATTAATTTGCGTACCTGTTCTGCAACCACACCGAAAGAAGCGCTTTCACAATGCTGAGCAAGTGCATCCAGACGATACTGCTCCACGCCTGAAAGATCGGGATTCAATTTCTCCAAATCGCGAAGGCGTTCGAGCAATTCCGCCAAAGCATCTGCAGGCGTCATTTCAGAGAGATTTTGCAGATAGGCACACACGAATTACTTTCCAATTGCAAGACGCAGACCGAACTTATCGGGAAGACGCGCCATATATATCTTGTTCTGCGCCGTCTCGATGTCGTAAGGTTCGCGGATAAGTTCCAAATGACGTTTCTCGACTTCGTAAACGCACGCGCATGCCCTTGAATCACGGTCACGCGGCTGGCCGACACTTCCTACATTCACCATCGTGCGACGGCCTTCCGGAATCGTGTACGGCCTGATGAAATCAACAAACGGCGTTTGCCCACTCATCTGGATGCCGATAAGCGGCGAATGGGAATGGCCGCAGAAGGCGAGCATTGGTTCCTGACGTTCAAAATTCGCCGCGAAGGTTTCCTCGTCCATGCAATACGCCCATCGTCCACGCGCGAACGACGAATGCAGGCAAACTATTTCCTCGCCCAACTGCAGTCGCATAGGAAGTTCCGCAAGCCACTTCATGTCGTCCAAAGACAACTGCGTCTGCGTCCATTCAATTGATTTCAGAATCTCAGGGCGGAGTCTTGAAATGGCCGGAGTCATGAACGACGTGGCATACTCGTCGTGATTGCCGAGCACGCAGGGGATGTCGCGGTCCTGAAGTATGTGCACACACTCGGATGGATTTGCACCATAGCCCACAATATCGCCAAGACAGACCAAGAGGTCGCAGGACTCTTGGTCCAGGCGCTTCAGGATTGCCGTCAAGGCCTCCAGATTTCCGTGGACATCGCTGAAAAAACCGATTTTTGTCATATTGGGATTCTAAAACTAAATTACATTAATGTTGATAAACGCGTAAGATAAACTTTCTCACGAATTTTGCCCGACATTCCACAAAGTTCGGCATACGATTTCATTGAGATGATTAGAAAATCATACTATTTTTTTCTGACAATCGCGCTAATTTTCTTCGGCGCATTCTTCCTTTTTCCCGTTTGGCAAATCCTCAAGGGCGGTCTGACAGACGGTTCAGGAAAGTTCACTTTCTTCTACATTTGGGAAGTTTTTAGAAATCCACTATACAGAGACGGACTGCTGAATTCCTTCCTTATCGCGGGATGCACGACCATTCTATCGCTTTTTCTAGCCATGCCTCTGGCGTGGCTTAGCGACAGATATGAATTCTTCGGAAAGAAGCTCTGGAGCGGAATGCTTCTGATGCCAATGATTCTCGCGCCGTTTGTCGGCGCTCTCGGAATGCAGTGCATTTTCGGAAGATACGGCGCCTTCAACGAATTTCTCGTGCATCTTGGAATCATCCAGCATGGCGGCGAACCGGACTGGTTTGCAGGAGGCTTCGCTGCGGTCGTAGTGCTTGAAGCATTGCACCTCTTCCCTATTCTGTATCTAAATCTCACTGCCGCAATAGCCAATGTTGATCCTGCCCTCCATGAAGCAGCGTCCGACTATGGTTGCACAGGCTTCAGGCGTTTTTGCAGAATCACGCTTCCGCTCATAAGACCAGGCCTGTTTGCATTTGGTCATTTACCGAACTTGGAACGCCGCTGATGTTCAACTACGAAAGAGTCACCGCCGTCCAAATATATCTCGGGATCAGTGAAATCGGCCGCAATCCAATGCCTTACGCACTTGTAGTCGTCATGATGACCGCAGTCGCCCTGGCCTACGTCGCCGCGAAATTCTGGTTTGGCAGAGACGCATACGCAATGAGCGGCAAGGCGGGACGCGCAGTGCAGACGGTGCGTCTCACGGGACTACGGAACGTGGCGGCATGCGCCTTTTTCGCGCTAGTGGCGCTTATTGGAATTCTGCCGCATCTTGGCGTTCTCGGTCTCGCAACGGCGCGCGGATGGTATCGCACGGTCCTTCCTGCACGCGGCACTTTGGAGCACATCACGGCTGCATTGGGGCACGATCTCACGGTTCCGAGCATCGTCAACAGTCTTAGATACTCGGCGCTGGCGCTTGTCGTGGCAATGGTTCTTGGACTCTTCATCGCGTGGGCTGTTGTGCGCGGGAAGCATCGCGGCGGATGGCTTTTGGACACGATGGCGATGATGCCGCTGGCGGTGCCCGGCCTTGTAGTCGCCTTCGGCTATCTTGCCATGACGCAGCGCGGGCACTTCTTCCACTTCCTGAATCCTATTGAAAATCCGACATGCCTTCTTGTCATCTCATACGCGATTCGCAGAATACCGTACGTCGTCCGCTCTGCCGTCGCGGGACTCCAGCAGACATCCATTTCATTTGAAGAGGCCGCAGCATCGCTCGGGGCGAAAGCGCCGCTCATCTTCAGACGCATTACGATGCCACTCATCGCAGCGAATCTGCTGGCAGGGGCCATTCTCACATTCAGTTTCTCCATGCTGGAAGTCTCCGACTCGCTGCTTCTTGCACAAAAAGCGGAATACTATCCGATCACAAAGGCGATTTACGATCTTTCGGGATTCCTTGGAGAGGGTTCGTCAATCGCGGCGGCACTTGGACTATGGACGATGCTCTTCCTGGGCGCTTCATTCCTCATGGCCGCTTCTCTGCTCGGAAAGAAACTCGGCGCGATCTTCAGAGGATAGGCGCGAATGGACACTTCACGTCTTGAAATTCTTGCAGGCAAGGAAGCCATCGAACGTCTGAAGAAATCGGCGTTTCTGATTTGCGGAATAGGTGGAGTGGGCGGCTGGGCCGCAGAGGCTCTGGCGCGCTGCGGTGTCGGGCACTTGACGCTTGTCGATTTCGACTGCGTCAATCCAAGCAATGCGAATCGTCAGATTGTAGCTCTTGAAAGCACCTTCGGCAAACCAAAAGTGCATGTTCTCGCCGACCGACTGAAAGAGATCAATCCGCAAATAGACGTGGACTGCAAGAAGATACGCATCACTCCGCAAAATATTCCCGAACTTCTGGCTTCACGTTCATGGAACGGCGTTCTTGACGCAATCGACGAACGCGATGCAAAACTCGCGCTTCTCGCCGAATGCGTTCGACACAATATGTTCGTGGTCAGCAGTCTCGGCGCTGCAAACATGACGCAGCCCAACAGGCTTGAAGTTACGACTCTTGCAAAAACCGCCGGCAATCCGCTGGCAAGAATTATCAGAAAAAACCTGCGACGCATAGGCATAGAAGACGGCATAACCTGCGTTTCGTCTTCCGAATTGCCGTTGCTGTGCGACTCCGAGCCAGAAACGCCAGGCGAACGCCGTCCCATGGGAGCCATAGTCACCGTCACTGCAACGGCTGGATTTCTCTGCGCCGATGCGCTGATGCAACCATTGCTACGCTTCTCTGAACGTCCGCGCCGAGGCGAAACTCAATGTGCGCCAGAGCACTGAGAACCGCTCTGCGCCGCCCATCGCATTCCACATGGAACGGTCAAGAGAAAGGGCATTAGGCCGATTCTCAAACGACTTTCCTGCAGCAAAAACAAGCCGCCTTACGATTATGCGTGTTGATGAACGGCGCTCCGTTTTTGATGAATTATCTTATCAGTATTACGCAAAAAAACTGACAAATAGAAAAAAAATGGTTCCGGAAAACCCATCTCAAAACCGTGCGTCAGAGGACTACATGCCGCTTGTCATAATAAGTGGCATGATGATAGCACTTTATGTAATATCCAACATACTTGCGACAAAGTTGGTTGCAGTAAAGGGAATAACAATTTCAGACGCGGGGACATTGACCTTTCCGCTTGTTTACATGCTCGGCGACGTTCTGACCGAACACTGGGGCTTCAGGACTGCAAGAAAAATCATATATCTCGGTTTTTTCTGCAATCTTCTGACTGTACTCTACACTGCGATAGCGGTTCATCTGCCCTCCCCCGAATATCATCTGGAAGCATCTAGAAGCTTCAACATGCTCTTCTGCATGGTCCCTCGCATCACGTTTGCCTCTCTCGTCGGTTTTCTGACTGGAGAACTGTCAAACTCATGGAGCCTCATTCTCATCCGCAATATCACAGGCAGGCGCCTTTTGTGGATGCGCACAATCGGAAGTTCGGTCGTCGGCTTCGCCTTCGACACCGTCCTTTTCGTTGTACTCGCCTTTGGAGGAACGTCACCGGCAAAGGACCTATGGTCGATGATATGGGTTCAGTTCTGCATCAAAATGGGCATGGAGGCCTTTATGAGCACGCCGCTTGCCTATGCAATACTGCACTGTCTGAACAAAAACGCCCGCTGACCAGCGGAGCAACCAACCCGCAACGTCTTAGTTTGACCACCATACCGCGCGTATTTCCGGCATGGAGTTCTGCAGAAACACCTCCGGACCGAAATGCCATCGGCAGCGCTCCAGACTGTCTCTCGTCCCTGTAGTCTCAATCATCGTATCAGGCGCCTGAACAACGAATATCACCTCCATGCCGTCCAGCATCTCCATCAGACGGCGCGCGCTTGCAGCTCTCGTTGCATCCCATGGCTTCGGAACCGGCATGGCAACCTTCAAGCAACGTTCGCCGTTTTCCGCATTCACCGTAAACAGAATGTCCTTGAACAAACCCGAACCATCTAGCGCCTTTACAGCGTCCTCCGAAACAGCCTGAATCCGAACGCGTCGTGCATCGCGCATCGTAAAGACGTTGTATTCCTCCAGGCTCCAGAGCGCATCGTCCTCCAGAAACGCTCTACGAACCGCCTCTTCGTCAAGCGGCCCCTGGTGCATTCCCTCCGAACCAATCAAAAACAAACCGCGCAGAATGCCAGCCGTCTTGTCTGGAATGGTGATTTCCAAAACGACTCTGACGCCGCCTTCGTCATTGAAAGTCAATTCGGTGCTGCAGACCAATGCGAACGAACAAAAGCTGCAGACGAACATCGTCAGTAATGCAAGTATTTTGGAATTTAGAATGTGCATTGCAAGGATTATATTAGCGTAATTACCATTTGCCCCTAGTTGGGATTCTTTAATAAAATAATCACTCTTCCATTTTTCATATTATGTCTCTCGACAAGAAAAACAATTCCAACGGAACATTCATTGGAATGCTTCTCAGCATATTGGGCATAGCTGTATTCAGCACCATAGAACTGAACTGCAAATGGCTGGCGCGGACGTTGGCCGCCGCCGGCGAAACGCCGCTGGATGGTTTTACGCTTTGTTTCCAGAGATTCTTCTGGACAGGACTCATCCTTATCGCGATTTTCTATCCATCCTTCTGTATAAAAGGCAGGAGCCTTACGAAAAAGGATCTCGGAATCTTTCTGCTGAACGGCGCGGTATGCGTCACCATATCCATCAGTTTCTATCAATTCGCCGTTTCAATATTTTCGAATGCATCAAGCGCTGCTGTCGTTTTCAGTTCCAACGCCCTATTCACCATTTTCTTCGCTCGGTTCATAAACGGCGAAAATTGGACATTCAGAAAATGGCTTGCAGTTGCAATCGGCCTTATTGGAATCGCATGCTTCCTGTTTGAAAGCGGCACACCAAACGCCTTTGACATTTGCCTGCAGCGTGTGCATCACCAAGAAGGTCGTGGCGAATTACGGCCCAGGCCTGCTTATGGGATTCTCGTCCCTATTCGGAAGCATTCTGGTTCTTCCACTTGCGCTGAGTTTCTCAAAGCCGGGCGTCCTGCACAGCTGCATGGTCGGCTGGTGGCCTCTGACAATTCTCGTCGTCATTGGAACCGCTCTTGGATACTGTCTGTATTATGGCTCGATGAAATACATTTCCGCCTATATGGCAAGCATGACATTCCTGCTCAAACCAGTTCTGGCATGCTTCCTTGCAGTCTGTTTTGCAGGCGAGAAAATGAATGCATGGACAGTTTCGGGAACAATCATCATTGTTCTTTCACTACTGGTCACGAACATCCCGTTCGGAAAACGCAAGGCGTGACATGACTCTGGATTCATCATCTTTCAAGAATTCCGTAGAAAAGGCGGCGGATGCACTAAAAGAACGCATCCCCGCATGGAAGACCCCTAGTTTCTATCTGCATTTCGGAACACGATACGCAATCCAGGGCCTTTTCGACGACGCGCCGGAGACTGTGCCACTTGCCGCCTTGTCGGACTGCCTGCCGGAACGCGCCAATCTAGACGGCGATTCCGTTGTCCTGCAATACGGATTCTGCAACGGCGTCGCAGTGCTTGCCGCCACAGGTGCGCGACACGTTGCGGAAGGAGACGGATTGCATGCAGCGCTATTTCCAACCGCACTGGCATCGACTCTCGGCATTAAAAACCATATATTCCTCGATACGGCAGTCAGTTTGA
>JAKSPA010000129.1 GCA_024405235.1 Lentisphaeria bacterium | reverse complement strand
TTCATCAAGTGCCTTTCCGTCTATAAGAATCTTTCCATCCTGTGGTTTCACGATTCCAAGAATTGACTTTAGAAGCGTGCTTTTGCCGCAGCCCGTGGCGCCGATGATCGCGGTCTTCGAACCAGCGGCGAGTTCCAGCGACACGTCGTCAAGTGCTTTCGCGGCGGCGCCAGGGTAGGTGAAAGTCAGATTCTGCAAAGATATTCCGCTCTTGAAATCCAATGGCTCGACGGCGTCCGACAGCGCTATCGCGTCTGACGATATCTCTTCCAGTTCGCGCAGGTCCTGGCAGACCTTTGCAAGCGATGGGCGGAATCTGCGGAATTCCAATGCGCTCTGCATCAGATTGACGCTTGTGCTTCTTAGGCGGACGAGCGCCATCGCAAGAAGCGACAGCTGCGGGGCGACTTTGGCCAGATCGCCGTCCGCAAGAATCCACGCCATGGCCGCAACCAGCATGAGCGCCGTCAGAGAAAGGAATTCCAGCAACGGCCATGTCGCGCGAATCTGCAGCATGTTTCCGCCTTGCGCCATTGAAAGGCCCTCCATCGCGTGGCTGAATTTTCCGTCGAAGAAGGACGTCCTGCCGTATATCAATGATTCAATGCGGCTGTCCAGCGCTTCCTGTGCGGCCTTCATGGAGGCCTCGCGCCCGAACTGTTCCGCTTTGGCAAGACGCTTCAGACGGCGATTCCTGATGACGAGAACCGCCGCGCAGGAGATGCCGAGCAGTCCCAGTGCAGCTGCGGTAATCGCAGGCGTCCAGATGAACAGCAACGTTGTCACGCTGACGATAAGCGCGCCGCCGCGGACGAATTCGAGAATCGGCGAGATGGTTCCCTGAATGACGTTGTCGCATTCGAGAATGATGTTGTTCAGCTGTTCGGATGAGTTTCTTCCGTCATGGAAGTTCTGGTCTGCGAATAGGTATCCTCTGAGGAGCCTTCCTGAGAGCTCGATTCGCCGATTGGCCTGCATTCTGTATTGCAGCGCCATTCCCATTATATTCCATATGGTACGTATAAGATTGACAATTAATATGATCGCGCCAGCGGCGAATAGCCTTTGGCCTGCGGTCTGGCTGCCGAAAAGGGCGTTGATGAAATCGCAGACGAGCCGATTGGCGTCTCCAGAAGGGATCTCGCCTTGCTGCAGAAGCAGCGATACGAACAGAGGAATGGAGGCTACGGCGGCGAGTTCCAATAGTGCACCGACGAGCAGAATGACTATCAGCATGGAAAAGCGCCATGCGTCACGTCTGTTTAGCAGAAAAGCTATGTCCTCCCGTAGTGACATCAATCGATAGTGCTGTTGTTCCAAAAATGCCGAATGCCCAATTTCTGAACTTTTGCGGATTCAAAAATCGGGCATTGGCATTAGGAGTGGTTTTCAGTTAGTATTTCACGACTTTGTGATTGCGTCCTGAATCGTAAACCGCCATGACCATCTTGTGAGCGGTCTTGAGGACCTCTTCGCCGGTGATCGGTGGTTCCTTTCCTGCGGAAATGCAATCGTAGAAATCGGCGATTTCCTTATAGTGGCTTGCGCCCCAGTAGGATGGGCCGCCGCCGAAGTTGAAGGTGGTCGTCGGATCGGGATGCGCGGAGAAGGTACGTCCGTCCTTGAGGGTGATGACTGCGCTTTCGGCTTTCATGGAGACTCTGCCGTTTTCGCAGGTCAGTTCAATCTCGACTTCAGCATCGTGGTCGTAGTAGTTCATTGCCCAGAAGGAGGCGCGGACGCCGTTCTTGAAGGTGATCAGACCGTCTGCGCAGTCTTCGACTTCGATGATGCCCTGGTGTGTGCGGTTGGCCATCGTGCAGTCGATTGTGTCGATGTCGTAGCCGCAGAACCAGCACATGAGGTCGAGAGTGTGAATGGCCTGGTCGATGATTGCGCCGCCGCCTTCCTTGTCCCACGTTCCCTTCCAGTTGCTTTCAGTGTAGTATTCGTTGTTGCGGAACCATGTGACGTTGCACTTCGCGGAGAGAATCTTTCCAAGGCGGCCAGAATCAAGGCACTGCTTGATCAGCTGCGAGCCTGCATTGTAGCGGTTCTGGAAGATGACGCCGAGCTTGCGCTTGGTGCCCTTCGCCGTCTTGACCATCTGTTCGGCCTGTTCCATGGAGATTGCCATGGGCTTTTCAGTCAGGACGTCGCAGCCGAGTTTCATGGCTGCAATTGCCACTGGAGCATGGAGGTAGTGCGGGAGGCAGATGTGAACGACATCAAGCTTCTCGTCTTTGATCATCTTCACATAGTCAGTGTAGGTCTTGATGGTCTTCTTGCTGTCGCCTGCAAAAAGTTTTGCCATCTCCTTTGCACGCGCGGGAACTAGATCGCAGACCGCACGCAAATCCACACATTCTTGAGCCGCTGCGGGCATTCCGTGAAAACGCGAAATGCGGCCGCATCCGATGATTCCTACACGCAATTTTTTCATGGTTTGAGGTTGTTTTGTTTAGAAGAACAAAAATTGGTTTGGTAAGTTCTGATAATATAGTCCCTTGCGCGCGTGTCGGGGGAAAAGTGATGGGAGAGAAGGGAGGGATTGGGGGGGCTTTTTTATGGGAATCAAAGGGAAAGAGTTTCTGACATAGGCTATATTAAGTTTAGGCACGCGTTTGGAAAACGTACCTGCCATCCGGAGTTCCAAGGCCTCCGGGGAGCGTGGCTGAAAAATAGTTGCCACAATCCTAACAAACACACTGGAGTTCATTATGTCATTACGCAATTCCTACCTATTCACTTCGGAGGCGGTTTCCGAAGGACATCCAGACAAAGTCTGCGATCAGATTTCCGATGCGGTTCTTGACGAAGTGCTTCGATTGGACTATGCAGCCCGTCAGGCCGGTGGCGATTCATGCAGGGACCGTGCTCCAGCGCACGTCGCATGCGAGACGTTGGCGACCACCGATTTCGTGGCGTTGGCAGGCGAAATCACCGCCCTTGGTCTTGAAGGCATTGATTATGACGGCATCGTCAGAAGAGTCGTCCGCCGTATTGGCTACGACCGCGAAGGGGAGGGCTTCAACGCCGAAACGCTGAAAGTCGATGTGCGTCTGCATGGACAGAGTCCGGACATCGCAGGCGGCGTGAACCGCCGGAATCCAGACGAGCAGGGCGCAGGCGACCAGGGCATCATGTTCGGCTATGCCTGCAACGAGACGGAGGCGCTCATGCCTGCGCCGCTCTACTATTCTCAGAGAATCCTGCAGGAACTCGCCGCGCTGCGCCGTAAGGCAGGCTACGAATTTCTGCGTCCCGACGCAAAGAGCCAGCTGACATTCGAATATCGTGACGGCAAGCCCGTCGGCATTCGCCAGATCGTCGTCTCGCATCAGCACACAGAGGGAAGCAACGATCGTGTCCATGCGGTCGTCAAGGAGCTTCTTGAGCGCGTTCTTCCCGCAAAGTATCTTGACGGCGTGGTTCTGGAGGAGGGCAGGAACCTCTACATCAATCCGACAGGAAATTTCGTCATCGGCGGTCCCTACGGCGACTGCGGCCTGACTGGACGCAAGATCATCGTGGATTCGTACGGCGGCGCAGGTCGCCATGGCGGTGGCGCCTTCAGCGGCAAGGATCCGAGCAAGGTCGATCGTTCCGCATGCTACATGATGCGCTACATCGCGAAGAATCTCGTAGCCGCAGGCGTGGCGGACCGTTGCGAAATACAGGTCGCCTACGCGATCGGCGTGGCGAAGCCGCTCTCCTTCAACGTGAATCTCTTTGGAACGGGACGCGTTGCAGAGGAGAAGGTGGAGGAGATGCTCATGTCCAACGAAATCTTCGACTGCCGTCCCGCCAGAATCATTTCCGAACTCGGACTGCTTCATCCTAACGGCTGGTGCTATGAAGACACTGCCGCATACGGTCATTTCGGACGCGAAATCTTCCCGTGGGAGAAGACCGAGAAGGTGGACGCGATCAGGCAGTGCCTGAAAATGTAAACAGGTGGACAGATTCGTTCTGCATTCAGATTACACTCCGTCGGGAGATCAGCCTGCAGCCATAGAGGCTTTGGTTGCAGGCATTCGTCAGAAGCATCTGCACTATCAGACTCTTCAGGGCGTCACGGGAAGCGGAAAGACCTTCACAATGGCGAATCTGATAGAGCGTCTGCAGATGCCGACACTCGTGATCTCCCACAACAAGACTCTGGCGGCGCAGTTGTACAGCGAACTGAAGGCGTTCTTTCCAGAGAACGCCGTCGAGTATTTCGTAAGCTACTACGATTATTACCAGCCTGAGGCATATATTCCTGCGACTGATACATATATCGCAAAGGATTCAGCAATCAACGACGAGTTGGAACGGCTGCGTCTGGCCGCCACTGGATCGCTTATCGAACGGAAGGACGTAATCGTCGTCGCATCGGTGTCGTGCATCTACGGCATGGGCGATCCAGAGGAATTCGCCTCGATGGAGCAGAACATCGTCATCGACCAGAATATCAGCCGCGACGATCTGCTTAGAAAGCTTGTGTCGCTTCAATACACGCGAAACGATCTCGCGCCGGAACGCGGGCAGTTCCGTGCCGTCGGCGATACCGTGGAGGTCTATCTTTCACATCGCGAAGACTATCTTGAAATACAGTTCTGGGGAGATTCCATTGACAGCATGATTCGACGGAATCCCATGACGCGCACGGAGATAGAACGCGTCACCGAAGCGGCTATCTTCCCATGCAAGCTCTTCGTGACAAGCGAAGAGAAACTCACGCTGGCGCGCCATTCAATACGCGAGGAGCTCAAGCAGCAGGTGCGCTTCTTCGAGGACGCGAACCGTCTGGTCGAAGCGCAGCGCATTCACGAGCGCACCACATACGATCTAGAGATGCTGCAGGAGGTCGGTTATTGCCAGGGCATTGAAAACTATTCGAGACATCTTACGGGACGCGAGCCTGGCAGCCGTCCGTTCACGTTGATCGACTATTTCCCGAAAAGCGGATTCCTGACGATAATAGACGAGTCGCATGCGACTCTGCCGCAGTTGCATGCGATGCAGAATGCCGATAGAAACCGAAAGAACGTGCTTGTTGACAACGGCTTCCGTCTGCCGTCGGCGCTCGACAACCGACCGCTGGCCTACGAAGAGTTCAAGGAACTCCAGAAGAACGTCGTCTTCGTGTCGGCAACGCCCGGCGCCTACGAACTTTCGCTGACGGAACCTGTCAAGCAGGTCATTCGTCCAACAGGCCTTCTCGATCCGAAGGTGGAGATACGTCCGCTCGAAGGGCAGGTCGATGACGCGATCGACGAGATCAGACGCATGGCTGAAAAGAAGGAGCGCGTTCTCGTGACGACTCTGACCAAGAAGATGGCGGAGGAACTCTCCGAATATCTGCGCAAGGTCGGTCTGAACACGCGTTATCTGCATTCCGATCTGGATGCGCTGGAGCGCGTTGATCTCATCAGAAGCCTGCGCGCAGGCGAATTCGACTGTCTGGTTGGAATCAACCTGCTGCGTGAGGGACTGGATCTGCCGGAGGTTAGCCT
>JAKSPA010000128.1 GCA_024405235.1 Lentisphaeria bacterium | reverse complement strand
CCGTACTGCCGCATTGTGCTGCGCCCAATGCGGCTTAATTCCTACCCTCTTGGGGTACATAGCGAAGATGTTATATCATCAATATATTTCGTAAAAAACGTTTTGCAAATAACGTTGCGTAAAAAACGTAATGAGACGGGGCATTTGGGCCATTTGAGAGAGGAACTAGAGAATCTAGAACCTCTAGTTCCTCTAGTTCCTCTGGTTCCTCTGGTTGCCCTATATCTTATGGAACCATTTCCAACACAACGGTATCTGCGAATTTCATGGGAAGGCTGTATGCCGTCGCGGGAGTTTCGGTGAGCCATTCTCCTGTGACGATGTTCCGCAGTTTCACAGGATTCGGGAACTTTAGGGAAACATTTTCAGGCGTGTTCTTCGTGGCGTGGAGCACCAGATTCGAGCCGTCGGTGTAAAGAACCACTTCGTCTTCCGTAAAGACATGTTCGCCTGCCAGATGGAGGGCGTATGTCGCGAGTTCTCTTGGAATTTCCGCTGACGCGCAGAAAATTGCATTGCCGCGCTTGACGACAGCCGGAGCGGCGTTGTCGTTCCAGACGGCTAGAATTTCGTCTCCAGGCAATGTTTTGATTTCGAAGTTGTCATGATTCACTGCCCTGACGGTCCATTGCTCAGGCAGTCCGGCGAGTCGTCCGGCGAGTTCGCAACGTATGTTGGATACATCGTCACCTTTTCGTCGAACGATTTGGAATCCAGTCAGTTCCTTTGTGTTGGCGAGAGAGATTCCAGTTTCTGGATCGACGATTCCAGGCGCGTGGCACCATAGGACGGTTTTGCCCTGGAGCTTTTCCTTCAGGGCGGCGCGTTCACGTGCGTCCAGCACCCATGCGTTTCCGACGACGATGACATTCGATGGGATTCCGTTAGCGACTACGTCCTCTAAATAGTACATTCCGCTGGAAGCGCCGCAACGCGAGAGCTTGCTTCGAATTTCGGCGTATGCGGGATAGTTGAGATTGAAGCCGTTCTTCGTGAACACGGCGGAGCGCTCGGAGGCGGTTGCCGCGATTGCGGGTTCGAATGGACGTGGGGCGGCGAGTTTCTTCTCTTCCATTTCGCGCAAGGCGCTCATGGCATTCCAGAGATACGGATCATCGAACCAGCCGACGGAAGCGAGATCCATCCACCAGCAGCCGAAATTCCTCACGATCTCTTCGGATGTGTTGCGAAGCAAGACGTTATGCGAGTGCGTCTTGTCGTGGACGTATGTGTTCACGCCTGCCAGGCTGCCACGCGTGGCGAGATATGTTCTCGTGTCGTCTTCGAGGATCCACATCTGTCCAGCACGCAGGACTGATTCGGCGGCGGTCATGGCGAGAGCGGCGCCGCCCTCCTCACGATCGTTGTAGTCTATGGGCGAGACCATGATGTCGATGTCAGGGCATTTGAGGACGCGTCGGTTGTCGAGATGGCCGCTGGCGCTCATTCGGTTCATGCCGCCGAAGATGTTTATGTATCCATAGAAGACCACCGAGAGGCGTTTGTCGCCTGTGATTTCCTTTATTGCGTGTGCGGATTCAATGACCATGTCGGCGACTTCGTCCTGCAGGAATTCATTGTGGTCGATGACGTTTTGCGAGCGTGCTGGATCCAGCACCGATGCGATCTGCGCTGCGTCGTCGCGTTCCTTCGGCGAAGGGACCAGCGCGTTTTGGAAGGTGATGTTGTCACGCTTCCATGCCTTCCGGAGGGCTTCGTCAGTGTGGTATTTCGCCTTGAGCCACTTTCTGAAGGCGTTGATTTCCGCAGGAGAATAGCCGTGGTAGTCCTGTTGCCAGCTGCTCTTGTAGAACCACTCCCACGTTTCCAGTCCGCAGACGTGATAGCCTGCGATGTTGTTTGGAAAGTGCTCTTCGAGATACTTGATCGTCTCCTTGAAGTATTTCAGCGAATCCCTTCTCCAGAGGCGACTGGAGACGCTTGCCGTCTGCGGATGCGCGCCTCTGCCGCCTGGCGCCCATTTCACCAGTTCGTCTGGATGTTCGTCCATCCATGTTTTGGATGCGTCGAGGCGTATTCTAGGCACAATGAAGGCGTTTGGATTGGATGCGAGGACAAATCGCATGGCGAGATCGACGTTGGCGAAATTCAATTCGTCGCCATCCTTTTCGGGCCATGGAATCGTGATGACGGTGGTGATGAAATCCACTCCAGCGTTGTGAGCATATTTGAGCTGGCGCGAGAAGGCGGAATCGGAGCCTGGCGCGTCTGAGAGGCATGAGCGGTATGCGATGGGATGCGGGATGTAGAAGCCTGGTGTCATCATCGTTTCGCGGCTGCTCCAGATGCGGCAACGTATGCGGTAGGTCTTGCCTGGCGCGAGTCTGACGGGAACCGCCGAGCGGTAGAGATGCGGATCGTTCGGCAGAAGCGACGGATCGTCGTCGCATTCCTTGCTGAAATGCAATTTCAGTGCCTTGTTGCCCTTTTCGCCTGGAAAATCGGTTATTTCGGCACCGAAATACTTCTCGTTCTCATTGCGCGGCCATATCTGCCACGACTTGTCGGGCAGTGACAGGAATGGTCCATACGGCTGCGCGTCGAACGAATCCTTAGGAATGAGATCCTTTCCAGTGGTTTCGTCGATCACCTGAAAATCGTCGAAATAGTATTCACCAGAAGTCTTTGGAAATCTGAAGTGGAAGGTGATCTGGCATTCTTCATCGACTATTGCCTCTTTGAGCAGTTCGAGTGTCTGCTCACCTTCGTGAAGCACGACTGGCATACGGCCAGGGCATGCATAGAACCATCTCGCGCAAATGGGCGAGTCGTTCATTTCTATGCGTGGAACGCCGTTGACGACGCGCGTCTTGAAATCGGCGCCGAAGAGCGCGCCCATGGAAATCGCTGCAATGAGGAGTGCTGTTTTTTTCATTTTGGGAGTGTGAATTTCACAATGCGAAGGCATTTCGCGGTGCAAAGGACGTTGTTTTTGCTTCCCGACAGTGAAGCGCTGTGTTTGGCGAATAGCGTCTGATCGCCGTTGCTTTATCGGTTAAAAAGAATATATAAATAATGTATGCACTGATGTTAATTTTGGGCATTATATTACAAAAAAGTGAATCTGATTTATAGGTAAATGGCAAAAAAAGTAGATAAATGGCAAGAAAAGGAGAGAACATGAAACAGAGTTTGTTTTTGCTTTTAGCATTTGTGTGCATTTCCCGGTGCGGGGTCGAGTGGGGTTTCAGTCAAGGGCGTCTTGATTGGACGGAAAGTCGTCTGCTTGATGTCGCGGAGATGTCCGACGGCCTGCTGCTTGTGCCCTCTGGAAAGTATGCGAATCTTGCGGCAAGCGATCTGTCCTTCTCTCCGGAGGGTTGCGATGCGATGCAGATCACCTATACCGCCACTGGTCTGAAATCCAATGTGGGCGGGCAGCTCTTTTTCGCGACATCCACGGACGGCACGCTTGACGAAGAGAAGAAATTCTATATGCCCGCTTTGACATGGGGCGGCGAAGAGCAGGAGCTTTTCATCGATTTGAAGAATGCGCAGGGCAGGGCGGTCACGTGGGAGAAGTGGACGAAGGCCACTGCCATCACGAAGCTCCGTCTGGATCTTGTCAACGAATACGAGCCTGGCGTGAAGGTCGTTTTCAAGCGGATACGCTTTATCGACAAGGATACGTATATGAAAGAGAGGTACAAGGACGTCGTGGCGAAGGGCATTCCAATGCAGATGGACGTCTATCTGCCAAATGCGGAGAAGAAGGACAGTGCCGACGACTCGATTCCGCTCTACGTTTCCAAGATGTGCGCTCCGGATTCGAGTTTCAGTTTCGTAGGACTCTGCAACATGCGCATACCTTTCACGGTCAATGGCAATGTGAAGCAGGCTTTGTGGCAGAGCGTCTGCGACGATCAGGTGGAGGCTGTCTGGCTGAACGGCAGGCTGATCGACCACAAGTGGAGCATAGACTGGGCGACGCCAGATGCCTTTGAAATTCCGTCGGACTATTTTGTCGAGGGCGAGAATCTTCTTGCAATCACCTATCGCAACACTGGTGATCTTGGTGGCATCATGCTTGATCTGCAGCTGCTGTTGGAAGACAACACATATCTTGTGGTGACTCCTGAAAAAGGCACGGGATTTACGGGAAGGGCTTCCGACGGCTGGATGTATCCGGAGACTGAGTGCGCCTGGAGTAATGTCTTCACGAGGCCTGGACCGCCTGCTGCGCCGTGGGTGAATTTCCATCCAGGCTACCGCACAATCATTCCAGACAACGGCCGTGCATCGGTGCGCGTGATCAGTGCCAAATCCACCGCCGTCACCGTTGCTTTCAAGAGCGAAATGCCTTTCAAGGAAGACGATAGTTTCTATGCGCAACTCTATGGCTCCAACGGCAAGATGATGATGAATTTCAGCGGCACAGCTGAAGAACTTAAGGCCACGAAGAACGAAGACGACGAACTGATCGTCACATTCCAGGCGTATGGCGGCAAGTACTATGGCTCCGCGACGGACATCAAGTGGGAGTTCGGCATTGTCGGACAGAACGTTTCCGGCGACAAGGAATACTTTGTTCATATCGACGACACGCCGCTGCCGGGCGACAATGTTTCGCTGAAGCTTGAGCAGACGCCCTTCGGCCCCACGCCAATGCTGAACGGCAAGCCATTCTTCTTCAACATACTTACCGCCCACAACTATGCGGATTTCATCTTCGAGACTGGCATGGAGGGACACAATTCGCCGTTCAACGTCATCGCCGTCCGTCTTGGCGGCCGTGGCGAGACCGACTGGTGGCTTGGTCCTGACACATACGACTTCAGCGGCGTCGATCGCACGCTGAGCCTC
Organism: Lentisphaeria bacterium; assembly: GCA_024405235.1. GTDB lineage: Bacteria > Verrucomicrobiota > Lentisphaeria > Oligosphaerales > Oligosphaeraceae > UBA1724. The sequence goes on along the minus strand of JAKSPA010000128.1, from coordinate 696 downwards.
ATGCTCGAACGCTATCCTGACAGCTATCTCGGACCGTACATCTGGTGCCATCCAGGCTTCTGGTATCGCAGAACATATCCTGAACGCCTTTCCAGAATGGAGGACGGTTCAGAGTACAATTACTACGTGGCGGCAGTCACGTTCGGACATCCTGAAGTCCGTCGCGATGCGGAACGAGCGGTGGCCGCTCTCGTGGAACACCTTCGCAAGTTCTTCGGCAGCCGCGTCCTTCTCGTGAATCTGATGGGCGGCATCTCCTGCGAATGGCAGGGATGGGCCGCTCACAGCGACCAATATGCGGATTTCAGCGATTTCAGCAAGCAGGATTTCAAGGAATATGCCGCGAAGGCGGGCATTGAAAATGCCGAAATTCCAAAGCGTCCAGAGCGCGAGAGCTCCTTCGACGGCGTGCTTCGCAATCCTGCTGCCGATGCGGTTTCCATACTCTATGACAGGTACTACAGCGAAAGCGTCGCCGGAATGGTTGCTGGAATTGCAGCGGCGGCGAAGGCGGCCTCCAACGGCGAGATTCTCGTCGGATGCTACTATGGCTATCTTATGGAATATGGCAATCTGAGCCACTGCGTGAATGGCGGCGGCCATAACGATCTCAAGACGCTGCTCGAGTCGCCGAACATGGATTTCTTCCTGTCGCCGCAAGGCTCGCGCCCGCCGCTGCATCTGCGCCCCCCGACG
>JAKSPA010000127.1 GCA_024405235.1 Lentisphaeria bacterium | reverse complement strand
GTCTCCAGAAAGCGTAGTCATCACGACAGCAGCGTCACGATCGCCATCCTGCGCCTGGAATGCGACACGGATTCTGGCATTCTCGTCTTCGCATTCCAGCGAGAATGTGATATCGACCTTTCCATTCCATGGCTTGCGCTGCTTTACGGCAAGATCCACGACATTTGCCTCGACGGCCACCAGGCACATCGGAAGCAAAACGGACAACCAGAGAAAGTTCAGCAGTTTTGACATAATGAAATTTTCAAATGGTAGTTAAATCTTTTCCATGCGATTTCCGCCAGATTCAGCCCTCGACGGCAACGGCTGAATCGTTGCAGATCGGACCATGCCTATTTTTCAATCACGAAGATGTACGTATCCTTTTTGGATGCATTGAAGGTATGCTTGTTACTAGCAGACGAGAAGGAACTCTCCACGTCAGGATAGACCATCTTCCACTTAACGGCTTCCTTGGCCTTCAGCGTATAAGAACCTATCGTTCCCGTATGGAAGGCAATCATGGATTTGTTGGCATAGACGACGCCGTTGACAAGCCCTTTGCTGTTGCCGTCGCAATACGAGTGGACGCCTGCCTCTTTCGCGATTGCGCGCCACTCCTCGTAGGTAATGAAAGGTGAACTTGTCACGTATGATGTCCAAGTATTGTCGACCAGTTTCTTTGCGTATCCATAGACAGACGACGCGCCACGCGGCGTGACCTTGCCCAGCAAAGTCGCGCCGCTGTCATTGATCTGGACCACAGGGGCCTGATAGCCGCTATTTTTCATCTCAAGGCCACTGGTCCCATGCAAAGAGCTCTTGATTGATGTAGTGTTGTTCGCCGCCTTGTTGATGATCGTCACGCCCATGCCTGTGGTATCGGCAATGGATTGTTCGCTTGGTCCGTCAGGTGTAAGCCACCCTGCCGCATGCATGAAAACCAATGTCTTTCCAGCCTTCTTGAGCATATTCAACTTCGCGAGTTTTTCAGGAGTCAGGTAGTAGAGCTGCGGGACTATGAAGATCTTGTACTGATCCACGTCCAGGTTGTCGATGTCGGCGAATGAATAGGAATCGAAGATCAGTCCCGCCTTGTTCAGTTCGAGCGTCTGATTGTTGCAGGCGATATACACGGACAATCCGCCATCGTAGTCCTGGATGGCATGATAGTATGCGCTTTCGTAATCGCCGATGATGGCGATTTCCGCACTTGAAGAGAAATCCGTGATGGAATCGAATACGGGAGCGATCTTTTGGAAGAATTTGAAGATATCAGGGTGATTGTACCACGTGTATTTTCCGAAATCGTAGTACCAGTATGCGACGCCATTTGCGAAGCCCTGCGCCATATCTCGTGAAAGCGTGGCAAGACTCTCCTGAAGATCATTGGCGAACCGGCTGCCCTTCTGCTCGTCGTCGCAAAGATGCGTGCGGCTATCCGCCTCGATGATGGTGAGCTTGTTGTGGAGTCGATATGTAGCGGCGAGACTTCTAGCCAGCTGCGAACTGCCGACTGTACGGAATGTCGAAATGTAGCAGCATGGAGACATCTGGAAATCCAAGTAATCCGATGCAAGAGCCTTGTCATTCTCGATATACCATCCTTCCGCCGTATAGCCGACGCCGTAGAAATAACCGAAGTAGTTGCCGACAAGCTTCTTGTAATCGCAGGCCTCCTTCACGGTCTTGTCCATTTCCATGAGAAGAGTATACTGATTGTCCATGAGGCACTTGAGGAAATCAATGCTCCAGGCGTCCCGTGGATCGCGCAGTGTACTATTAAGGTACTTCAGGCGCACCTTCACGGGCGGAATAAGCGCATTGTCGAAGGTGACGAGGGGCTGTTTCCATGCTTCGCGGAGTTTCATCACGTCATTGCCGTATTTCTTGCGAAGGAATTTGCGGAAGCTGTTCAGCATTGGCGTGCTGACGTCTGGCATAGCGGAATCCATGCCGAAATAGACCCATTCGGAATAGACGCCCTCGCCTATGCGGTAGGCGAAGACATGCTTTCCGTAAGGCTTGCTTTCAATGTATTCGACGAATGCCCTGATTGCATCGCAGGCATCCTTGCGCCACTGTTCGGAGGCATAGGAGTGTATGTTGTAATTGCCTATGCAGTCGCTTGAGCTATTGGAAGAATCAAATCTCGCGTATTTCGCCGTCTCGTTGGGATACTTTGAATTCCACCATCGTGGGCCATGGCTGAAATTGTAGCCGACCATGAAACGCGTCTTGAATCCTTCCTCATAAAATTCATCATCCCTGATGCATGTGTTTTTCAGGAAGAACTCAAACGCCTCGTCAATTGCGGAGTAGTTGTATATGTTGTTTCCATTTTTATCCTGTCCTGTCCAGAAGGCATCTCCCTCGAAGCCAAATGTAATCAGCTTGATGTCCGATTTGTCGGTATCCGTGAAGTTCCTGAGCTTGGAGACGAAGGCCTCCGAGTTGCTCCATCCGTCGTTGCAGTTGTATAGGACAGGACGATAGAGTTTCCCGCCGATATTGAAAAAGGCGCTGCCCCTTTCGTATGCGATAGAAGACTCTTCAGCAGGCTCGTCCTCCAGTTTCGGCATGATGATGTCCATTGGATCCACAATGTTTTTCCTGCGCTCGATTTCAGCGGCAACGGCATCTTTTGCAAACAAAGGAAGCATGTCATAATTCATCCATTGAGAAGAGGTGTAGTCTCCGAGTGATACGACTTTACTCCACGTGCTGCCACTATAGGTTGCCGCCGCCCAAACATGATAGTCAGTAGAACTGACGGACGTGGTGGATTCCCAGTTTGTATCGGTGACGATTTCCATGGTGCTGTTATCGCTGAAGGTGATCAGCAAATGTGCAATCAGGCCACGCCCAGACGAAGGCGAATCTGTTATTTCAACCGCAAGCACATTGGCGGCGTTCACCTTCAGCATACTCTTGATTTCATATTGATATTCCGGCTGGTTCGCAGATGCATATTCCGGATACATGTTCGACTTGGTGCCTTTCCCATAAATGCTGCTGGCGTTCGCAAACATGTAGTTGGCACTTCCAGCGAATACGTAGCAAATAAGCGCCGACTTTATCGTCTTGTTTGGAAGCGTAAATATGTAGCGGTAATATCGCTTTGAATTCTTTGTAAGAGTCTCGTTTCTGGCAATCCATTGAGCCTTCGGAGAATCTGCAGCCAAAAGTGCTAATGCAAGGCAACAAAAAAGAAAGGACACTATTTTTTGCTTCATACAGAGCAACTCCCAAATTGTTAATGAAAAAAGCTTTTTTGCAAATTAGTCTTTTTCAAAAAGGCAGACAGTGAATCTGGTGGCAACTCTTAACAGACTCAACCTTAGGTCATTCAAGTATTTTGTCCTTTTCAGTTCCCGCCGACAACGCCAAAAGAGCATTTGCAAAATCGCATATAATATAATTAGGACTGTGCTTGTCCGTTATATAGTTTTTGAATACTTTATTATACACATTTGACATATAACATCTTGATTGTTCGGGATTAAAATAAATATTTTTTCATTTTGGCATAATATATATTTCAGAATGCCGTTATATTATGAATGTTGATGAAACTGTTTGATTCCGCAATACGCGAAAAACTGCGTCAGAAGGACGCGAGCGTTTTTTTGTGGCTTCAGGACTTTTCCGCATCCATCTTAATGGACCTCCATTTCTTCAGTGCGATATACTGACATGAAAAAAACAACGACATCCTTTACACACATCCTGCTGGCATGCGTCCTGCTATCAGCGCTGGAAATCATCGCCGCATCGGTTTCTGTATGCTTCCCGTGGGATAACCGTTCGTCAACCATTCTGACGGGCACCGAATGGATATCGCCCACCGCCTCCGGCGAGAACACTGGAGCACTCATGGTGAGAGGCGAAGTGGTCGCCAACTGGTCTGAAGAAACGCCATTGTGGGACACGACCACCGTATCCGACGGCTGGTATAAACTGAGCCTTGCGCCGCCTGAATCCGCCGAAACCGACGTATTGGTGCTTAACGCCGACAATGTGGTCATCCATGAAGGAGATCTTGAGAACGACGAAGTCTGGCAGGCAGGCGTGACTCATATCGTTCGCAACTACGTGAAGATTCCCGAGGGCAAGCGTCTGGTCATGGCCAATGGAGCAATCGTGAAGTTCTGCATGGACACAGGCATCATCAACAATGGCACGCTTTCCGCGCTTTCAACCACGTTGACTGCCCTTGAAGACGATGAGATTGCAGGCGACACCAATCTTGACAGCAGTGCCACCGCTCCCGCCGACGGCACATATTCCATTAAACACGATGGCACGCTGACTGCAATCAATTGCGAAATGTACTATGCGACAGACGGCAGTGTCTTCAACACGGCAACAATCGCCGAAGGCGCATTCAGCGGCTGCAGCGAATTAACGAAAATCGAAATTCCAGCCGAAGTGACTTCCATCGAGGCAGATGCATTCAAGGGGTGCTCCAATCTAAAGGAGGCGACCTTCAACGGCACCACAACAGACGTAGATAAAACCGCCTTCGACGATTGCGACAACCTTGCAAAAGTCAACTTCCCCAATAGCCTGCCTTCAAAAGAATACGTGTTCGGCGAAGCTTCTCCGATAATCTATTCGAAACCCCTTCCGCTTCCACCAACATGGAACGGCTACATGGTTTACAGCTATAACGACAATCCCAATTTGCCTGAAGACGGCGAGCCAGGCCAAGTGCTGACACTAACAGAAGACGGCATCGAATGGCAGGACATTCCTGTGGACGCAACGCTTGATTCCGAATCGTCAAACGCCATCCAGAACAAGGCCGTGGTCAATGCAATCGACGAATTGACGGCAGCCAACGGCACCATGCAGGAAGAAATCGAAAGCATCAAGAATGCCGTGTCCGACAGCAATTCAGACATCGAAGCCTTGCAGACGTCCGTAAACGCTCTTGAATCATTGACGGATTCCCTCAAGAGCACCAATCAGGAACTCAAGAACGCCAATCAAGAACTCAAGAGCGCCAATCAGGAACTCGCCGCGAGACTGAATGCGCTGCTCGTTTTGCTGGAAAACAGCGGCAAAGAATCGCAGGTGCTGACAAAAGCCGCGGATGGTTCTTTCGCATGGAAGGATGCAAGCGGCTCCGGCACGCAGGTCCTGACCATCAAACTTGAAGAGGGGTGGAATCTTGTGGCAATGCCTGGCAATGTCCTTTTCGACGAAAGCGAAGCCGCCATTCTTTCCGAAATAGAGATATACACCTACGACAGAACTCAACAGATCTATCTGCCTTCAGAAGGACTCGAACCGCTGACCAGCTACTGGATGCATGCGCCTAAGGCCTGCACCATCCATTTTGAAGCGGAAGACCAGAAAGGAAAGTGATGGGAGTGTGATGGCCGCGTTGGGCCATGGTCCACGTGAACGTGAGTCACATGGCCCACGTGGGAGTATGATGGCCGCGTTGGGCGTAGCCCCACGCGGCAGTACAGGCGTTCAGTACAATTCTCAATTCTCAATTCTCAATTCTCAATTCTCAATTCTCAATTCTCAATT
>JAKSPA010000126.1 GCA_024405235.1 Lentisphaeria bacterium | reverse complement strand
ATTCTATTCACTCCAGGCTGGAGTTCCGTCTCGATCGAGTCCTTTCTGTTAAGGTCAAGTTTTTTTCCATTCAACCACACCTCGTTCACGACGGAGAAGCAGAGCCGCGCCTTCGTCTCCCCATGAAGCGTCTTGAAATCAAGAACATAGGCCGTAACGCACTGTCTAGGGCTTGGGTCATTCTTAGCAATCATCATCACGTCTGGGCGATAGGAATCGCGGAAAACCATTTGTTCCGGCTTGTCAGGCAGCGTGGCACCGGCAACGGAGAGTTTCGCGCAATCCTCCACATTGGTCGCCTCCCAGGCCCGCGCCGTATCGCGAGGGCACGCCGAACGCACGATGGGCGCCGCCTCCTCCTGCAACTCCGCATAGAGGCGTTTGCGAACGCCGTCCTGTACGAAATCAATCTGCGCCGCATAATAGGGCGCACCGCACTTGTATTGTTCGCCGTCGAGACAGCCTTCTTGCGTGACGTTGAAGACAGTTTCGCCTTCGGCAATCTTGTCCTGATGGCAGTGCAGCGTGGGCTTTTCCCATGCAGGACCGAAACGGAAGGTCACATCCACATTCTCAAGCGCAGCGCCGGAATTGTTCATCGTCAGCGTCCATGCGAACTTGTCTGAATGCGTCAGATGCGCCATCACATTTGGAATCATCTCGCATGTGCCATCTTTGCCAGCAAGTCCGAAGACGGACGGGCATCCGAAATCCGCCGCATGAGACAGATTATAGAAATCTCCCGCCTTCTCTATGCCATCGACTGCCGTAGGCGTCGCGCCCTCCAGACTGAATGAAAGCGGCACGGAGGCGCCAAGTTCAAAGGCAGTCACACGCGTCACCACGAAAGTCGCCGTGTTTCCTTCGACCGACTTCCTGACGGTATCGTGCCTGAATTCGTAGCGATAGGCCGCATATTCGTTCTGGTTGCAATACCACCACTTTGGGTTGTGCGCCATGGAGGCGAAAATACGATCCAGCGACACAAGACCTTCGTCCGTATGATTTGAATGCATGGACATGGAGATTTCAGGATTGTCCTTCAAGGCAGGATTCTCCAGACTCCTCTTCAACTGTGTCTGAGCCAAATCGTAGTTCGGATTCACATCGCCGGGCGTCAGCAAAAATCCCATGGCAAGACTCCCTTCCGGCAAACCAAGTTCCTTCTCGCCTCTGGTTAGAAAGACATCAGGACTGCCGATGATTCCTGCCGCCTGGATGGATCTGCCGACATTCCGTGCCGTATAGTCATCCGCGCTGTTCTTCCAGCGTGAGTTTGGCAGGACGGTAGTGGTTGCCTGAGTCTGCGACAATGTCTCAACCAGCACCCGGCAGCGCATGTATTCCCAGAAGATCGTGTTAGCATCGCGAAGATGCATGAAGGGATGGGTCATGGAATGGATGCCCAGCGAACAGCCGCCATCCAGAAGGACAGAATAGTATTTCGCAAGCTCCGCCTTCGTTAAATATATGGGATTGAGCTCGAAGAAGGTTCCCTTGATGTCATTGTCCTTCATCACTTTATGGGTGCGCAAATGCTTTGGGTTCGTATCATCCCAACGAGCAGAAAAGGCCAGTTCATAACCCTCCGGCAACGGCAACATGGTGACTTCAGCAGCCTGTGCCTCTTCCGACGTGGCGAAGGTCATCGAAAATTTCTGTTCGTAGGAACGCAAATCCAATGGATTGGCATTGGCCAATGTAACGCAGACAGCCGCGGTTGCAATTGCTAAAAATTGATGCCTCATAGAGAAATCTCCCCTTTTGACATTCGTTTTGTAAGGAGTATTACAAATATATCCCCCTTTTGACTTCCTACAGAAGACCATGTATTTTTTGGGACCACTTTTGTCTCACACGTGCAGGATTACGATACCACGAAAACAGGCTATATTCTTTCCATGACAAATCAAGAGACAATTTGTGCATTGGCAACAGCGGTCGGTGGCGCCGTGAGCATAATCCGCATATCAGGAGAGAAGGCCCTTGAAGCTGGAAACAGCCTATGGCATGGTTCGAAAACGCTCTCTTCCAAAGATGCGCGCAGAATGCTTCTTGGCGAAGTTCGCGATGCCTTCGGCACCACTATCGACGCCTCTTGTCTGGCCGTTTACATGCCAGGCCCGCACAGTTATACAGGCGAAGATGTCGTTGAGCTGCAACTGCATGGCGGTCCAATAGCCGCGAAACTCGCTCTGGAAGCACTCATGGCCCTTGGCATCAGGGGCGCCGAAGCAGGCGAATTCACGCGACGCGCATTCCTAAACGGCAGAATGGATCTGACGCAGGCCGAAGCCGTATGCGACATCGTAGCCGCCGAAACACAGCAGGCGCTCTCTCTGGCCAATCGGCAGCTTGCAGGCGCATTGGGCACGGAAATCAGAAGACACTACGACGAGCTGTCGTTTCTGCTTTCCGAAATAGAATCCCATCTGGATTTCCCAGAAGAAGAGCTTGACTGGCTGCCGACGGAGGAAGTCAGCGGACGCATCAACGCCGTCCATGAAGCCATGCTTTCTCTTGCAGAGACAAGCCGCGAGGGCGAAATCCTACGAAACGGCGTCACACTCGCAATCGCGGGAGCGCCGAACGTCGGCAAATCCAGCCTGCTGAACCGCCTTTTGGGACGCGACAGAGCGATCGTATCGCCTATTCCAGGCACCACGCGCGATACCGTGGAAGCGGATTTCGTGCTGCGTGGCATTCCGATTCATCTTGTTGACACGGCAGGCGCAAGAGACGCATCGGACACAATCGAACAAAGCGGCATCGAGCGCGCGAAATCCGCCGTCGCCGATGCGGATGTCGTTCTTTGGCTGACGGACGCCAGTCGAAAGGATGCGCTCAAATGGCCTGAATGGCCTCATCGCGGAGCTCTGGTTCAGGCCTCAAACAAGTGCGACATCGCAGCGCCGCACGACGGCACCATCGGCCTTTCTGCCGTCACCGGAGAGGGCATCGAATGTCTGCTTGACGCATTGGAAGCCGCCATATTGGGACGTTCGGGAGGCATAACACAAGGGCTTGCAGTAAGTTCGCGCCATGCGACTCTTCTCAGAAGCGCCGCAAAGGCCTTGACGGGCGTGGAAGTGCTACTGACGGAATCCGCATGGGAACTGGCCGCCATTCCAATTCGGCAGGCAATCACAGCGCTAGGCTCCATCACAGGGCAGTCGGTTTCGCCCGATGTGCTTGATTCCATCTTCCACAGATTCTGCATAGGAAAATAGACCATGGACGAATTACAGAAACAGGCAGAGGCGCTCAGAGAGCAGATTCGCCACCATGACCACCTGTATTATATAGATGCCACGCCTGAAATCACCGACCAGGAATACGACCGTCTCTATCATGCGCTGCTTGATTTGGAAGCCGCGCATCCTGAATTGGTTACGGCAGATTCGCCGACGCAGAGAATGCATGGAGGAATCGCGGAAGGTTTCGAAACAGTGGAGCACACCGTGCCCATGCTTTCCCTTGAAAACACATACAATACCGCCGATCTGGAACGTTTCCACGAAAGCGTCCTCAAAGGCCTGCATGGCGAACAGCCGACATACGTCATCGAACCGAAAATCGATGGAATCTCAATTGCGGTCCGCTACGAAAACGGAATTCTCACGCAGGCTGTCACGCGCGGAAACGGCAAACATGGCGACGATGTCACCGCAAATGTGAAGACCATACCGTCCGTGCCGCTGCGACTGCGTTGCGACAACCCGCCTGCCTTCTTTGAAGCGCGCGGCGAATGCTATCTTCCGCGAGCGGGATTCGCCAAGATGAACGAACATCGTCTCGCCACTGGTCAGGAACCTTTCGCGAACGCGAGAAATGCCACCGCAGGCTCCATCAAGCTTCTGGATTCCAACGAAGTGGCAACTAGACCGCTCGATATTCTCTTCTACACGCAGGGACTTATCGACGGAGTTGAAATCACTTCGCAGCGCGAACTGTTCGACACATTCCAGAGATTCGGCTTGAAAGTGCAGAAATGGAGCCGTGTCGTACAAGATTACCACGGCATGCAGGAGGCCATCAAGGAACTTGACGAACTGCGAAAGGAGATGCCATACGACACTGACGGCGCCGTCATCAAAGTGGATTCGTTCAGGCAGCGCGAAATTCTCGGCATGACTGCGAAGGCGCCATGCTGGGCGAAAGCATACAAATACGAACCAGAACGCGCCGCAACCAAACTGAAGGCCATCACCATACAAGTCGGACGCACGGGAATTCTAGCGCCCGTCGCCGAATTGGAACCCGTATTCCTCTCAGGATCTACAATTTCCAGAGCAACACTGCATAACGAAGACGAAATCCGCCGCAAGGACATCCGCATCGGTGACACCGTGCTCATCGAGAAGGCTGGCGAAGTCATTCCCGCTGTTGTCAAAGTCCTCCTTGAGAAGCGTCCGGCGGAAGCCGTCGCATACGACCTTCCAGGCAGTCTGAATGGCCGCTGCCCATCCTGCGGCGGTCCGATCAGCCGCGATCCGCAATTCGCCGCGTGGCGTTGCGAAAACATACAGTGTCCTGCGCAGAACGTGCGCCGTCTTGAATACTTTACGGCACGGAATGCAATGGACATAGAATCGGTTGGCGGTGTCGTGGCGGAAGCGCTCTGCGAGAACGGTTTCATAAAAGAACCCCTGGATCTATTCGACCTGACGCTCGATCAATTGGCGTCGCTTAATCTTGGAACGGACGACGAACCAAGAATATATGGTCCCAAAAACGCAGCGAAAGCGCTTGCCGCTCTGGATGCATCGCGCACGAAAGATCTCGGACACTGGCTTCAGGCCATGGGTATTCCAGAAGTCGGCAGCGCCACGGCATTCCATCTCGGACGCATTCACAAGGACCTGAAGGACGCCGCTAACTCGAAATACATGAAGGCCCTTCTGGATCTGCTCGATCTTCAGAACGGCCTGGCGCCAAGCCGCGTGGATGAAGCCATGCCGCCAGACGACCTATTCGCGCCGCGTCAGCCAGTCGGACTCGACGTGCTTGTGCCGCCGCTTGAACGCGCCGGACTAATAAAGAAATCCAGCGCACGCGGAGCATACGTGACGACGACCATCGGGCCCAAGACCGCTCAAAGCGTCTTGGATTTCTTCCGCTCGCCAATCGGCCGAAAATGGCTCGATCGAATGAACCGCCTCGGCATCAATCCGATAGGCGACAATGCGGGAGACGCCCAAACAGCCAGCGGACCGTTGGCAGGAAAAGTATTCGTCCTCACAGGCACGCTGACGTCAATGGGCCGCGAGGAAGCTTCCGCGAGAATTCGCGCTCTAGGCGGTACAGCCGCTGGAGCGGTCAGCAAAAAGACAACTTATCTTGTCGCAGGAGCTAATACAGGCGCCACCAAGACAGCCAAGGCGACCGAACTCGGCGTGCAAGTCATCGACGAAGAGACATTCCTGCGAATGCTTCAGCCGTGAACACTTGCGCAGACTCAATTCTTCAATTCTCAATGCTCAATGCTCAATTCTCAATTTAAAATTCATCATTAATTGAGAATTGAGAATTACGAATTGAGAATT
>JAKSPA010000125.1 GCA_024405235.1 Lentisphaeria bacterium | reverse complement strand
AGACAAGCAGATGGACGCGCTGATTCGCAAATACGGCTACAAAGGCACCCCAGCCACGCTTAAGGCGGTGAAGGAGAATGCCGACATGCAGGCAAATCTTGGCGGTGCGGCGCATCTGATCCACGGCTCGAGCGAAGGACGCTTCCGCATCACATACTGCCCTGGCAGCGGTGTCTCCGAGGCGGAAATCCGTCAGGTCGGATTTGAATACGGTGATCTGGAGGCGGTCAAGAAGAAGTACCACTTCGACGAACTGAAAGACGGTTTCAACACCGTCAATGGCGAAGAGGTCTTCTACATCAGCAATCCCGCTCTTGGTCTCTGGGCGCTGAAAAAGAATTTTGAATAATGAGATAATCCATTTGTGGTAAACAAGTAATAACTTAACAACAGGAGATGACAACAATGGCGATTTCCTTCCGTGAAGATGCAAAATACGCGATGCTCGTTCCCACCAGCATGGGAATCCGCCTGACTCCCGTCAGCGGCCAGCCTTTCCACTGCTCCGACACCTTCAAGATGCAGGTGACCTCTGCAGAAACCAACGTCGCGAGCGTTCCTTCCTTCCTTGGCATGCCTGTTAAGGTTCTGACCGCCTTCGTGAAGGACAGTCCCATCGCACGCATGATCAAAGACAATCTGGCGGGCCGTCACATGGACTACGAAGGTCCCGAAATCGAGCAGGGCGGTCCGTGGGGCTATCGCCATCAGTTCAATCTGGCTGACAGCGGCTACGGCGCACGTGGCCCACGCGTTCAGAACGATCGTGCTGGCGAAGTCGGCCGTCTGCTGGACACCAAATACTTTGATCTGGAGCGCATCTTCGGAACTGAAGGCGTCAAGATCGTCCACCTCTCTGGTCTGATCGGCGCACTTTCTCCCGCCACCAGCAAATTCTGCCTTGACATCGCGCGTGCCGCAAAGAAGAACGGTTCAAGAATTTCCTTCGATCTGAACTATCGCGCATCCTTCTGGAAGGGCCGCGAGCAGGAACTCCACGACATCTTCTCCGAAATCGCCAGCCTGTCTGACGTTCTCATCGGCAATGAAGAGGATTTCCAGCTGTGCCTTGGCATTCAGGGCCCCGAGGCAGGTGGAAAGGATATCGCCGCGAAGATCGACTCCTTCAAGGAGATGGTCGAGCGCGTCAAGGCCGCCTATCCGAACGCCACCGCTTTCGCGACGACGCTGCGTCAGGTGGTTTCCGCCAACAGCCACAAGTGGGGCGCTATCACCAACATCGACGGACAGTGGTCCGTGGTCGAGCCGCGTGAAATCGGCGTTCTGGACCGCATCGGCGGTGGCGATGGTTTCGTCGGCGGCTTCCTCTATGCGATGCTGAAGGGCTGGGAGCCCGAGAAGTGGATCCAGTTCGGTTGGGCGACTGGCGCACTTGCGACCACGCATCTGACCGACTATGGTCAGCCTGCCGATGAAGAGCAGGTCTGGAGCATCTGGGGCGGCAATGCACGCGTCAAACGCTAATTGATTCGTCTGGCCCGATTGTCCATGCCTGCATGGACGATTGGGCCTTTTTGATTTTAGAACTAAGAAAAGACGAGAGAAAGCCATGCAGTTAGTTTCCGACAAGATTCTGGAGGCCCAGAAGGGTTCCAGCTGGATTCGCAGAATGTTCGAGGCGGGCATTGAACTCAAGAAACAGTACGGTGCCGACAACGTTTATGATTTCAGTCTTGGCAGTCCCGATCTCAATCCGCCGGCGGCAGTGATCCGCACGTTGCAGGAACTTCCTGCGCAGGTGGATGTGCCAGCTGGCTTGGGATATATGCCCAATGCGGGTTATCCTGCGGCGCGCGAAGCACTTGCGAAGTGGTCAAGCCAAGAGCAGGGCGTTGAGATTCCTGCATCCAACATCGTGATCACCGTCGGCGCGGCAGGCGGTCTGAACTGCCTCTTCAAGGCGGCACTTCTGCCTGGCGACGAAGTGATCTGCCCAGCACCGTATTTCGTCGAATACGGCGCTTACTGCGGCAATTTCGGTGGCGTTCTCAAGGCTGTCCCGAGTGCGCCTGGCACCTTCAAACTGAACATCGAAGGCATTGCGGCTGCAATCACCGACCGCACTCGCGTTCTGCTCATCAACAGCCCGAACAATCCCGCAGGCGTGGTCTATACGGTGGATGAACTCAAGGAACTGGCGCAGATTCTGCGCGATGCACGCAAGGGCAGTGACCGCCCGATCATTCTGGTCGCCGACGAGCCGTATCGCTTCTTGTCGTTTGACGGCAAGACCGTTCCGTCCGTTCTGCCGTACTACGAATATTCGGTGGTCTGCTCATCCTTCTCGAAGAATCTCGGACTCGCAGGCGAGCGCGTCGGTTATCTTGCCGTGAATCCAGCAATGGGCAAGGACGAGGCCGCACAGCTTGTCGCAGGACTGATTCTCACGAACCGCACGATCGGTTACGTAAATGCGCCATGCATTGGCCAGAAGCTTATCATCGGTGCTGTCGCCGATATGGAAAACACGCTGAAGATGCAGAATTCGCAGTTGGCGGTCTATGCGGAGCGCAGACAGGTGATGGCATCCATTCTGAACGATGCTGGTATCGAGTTCCAGATGCCTGCGGGAACATTCTACTTCTTCCCGAAGGCGCCCGAAGGCATGGGCGATGTGGAATTCGTCGCCAAACTCGCTGAACATCGCATTCTGGCGGTGCCTGGTTCCGGCTTCGGCTACGCTGGCTACTTCCGTCTGGCGCTCTGCGTTGACAAGGCGATTATCGAGCGTTCGCGTCAGGGCTTCATCGACGCGATGAAATAGCAAAGACATAAATAGGCACTCATCCGCACATTCTTCACAATGGGTAATTTCGATGCAATAGTAATAGGCGGAGGATTGTCCGGAATGGGTGCCGCGCTTAGATTGGCGCTCTGCGGCAGGCGGGTCCTGCTGTTGGAGCGCCATTCCCGTCTTGGCGGCATGAATTCATGGTATGAACGCGGCGGTTTGACGCTGGATACGGGACTTCATGCGCTGACGAACTATGCTCCTGAGAACGACAGCAAGGCGATATTGAATCAAGTGCTGCGCCAGCTGCGAATCAGACGGAACACATTGGGACTTTGTCCGCAGAAGCGTTCGAGAATCGTGTTCCGGAATGGCGAGTTACTGCTGAACAACGACTACGAGGCATTTGCTGCACAGGTTAAGGAGCGCTTCCCGCAGGACGCTTCTGGCTTCGATGCGCTTTCCGACAAGATTCTGCGTGAAGGATACTCTTCCGCCGAGAGAGAGTGGCGTTCGGCGAACGGCGTGCTTGCGGAACATCTCTCTTCCGAACTGCTGCGCGATATGCTGCGTTTTCCCATTATGTATTATGGAGACGCGAGTGCTGATGATATGGATTTCGGTGCATTCGCCACGATGTATCGCAGCGTTTTCATGGAGGGCTTTTCGCGGCCTCTGGGCGGCATGAGGCAATTTCTTGGCGCCTTTGAGGAGCGCTTGAAGAGCTCAGGAGTCGAATTGCGTTTGGGAACAGGCGTGAAGGAGTTGCTATTTGACGGCGCTGGCGCGGTTCGCGGAGTTCTGATTGACAATGGTGAAGAAATATCCACAGCGAATGTGATTTCCACAATCGGCGCTTTCGAGACGGCGCGCCTTTGCGGCGCCAGCGCGTCAACGCGTCTTATGCAAGTGCCCGCTGGAGAAATCGGTTTTCTTGAAGCGATATTCACGCTGCCGAAAACTCCAGCGGAATATGGTTGGGAGGACGCGATACTTTTCGCATGCAGAACCGAATCGTTCCGTTTCGCGCCGCCGGAAGGCGACGCTGTGGAATCAATGCTTGTCTGCGCGCCTGGCAATTACATTGGCACGGAAGGCGACGAGGCGCGGATGCTTCGTCTATCGACAATAGTCCGTCCGCAAGATTGGCTTGAGGCCAATGCGGAAGATTACAAAGTGCGTAAACGCTCTCTCGTCGAAAAACTTCGCGAATGTCTGGCGGAGTATTCGCCTGCAATGGCGGAAGAACTCGTCTTGGTGGATGCCTTCACGCCCAAAACGATACGTCGCTGGACAGGGCATGCGAATGGCGCAATCTACGGCTCGCCGACGAAATTCGGCGGTTTCGAGAGCGGTGTTTCGGGACTCCAAATCGCTGGAACCGACCAAGGGCTTCTTGGCATCACTGGCTCGATGCTTTCCGGAATTCTGGCCGCGAACCGTATTGGAAACTGATTCTTTCATAAAATTCTTTTTGTCTGCAATCCTTTAAACTCTTCTTCGAAACAAACATGCGTAAATCACTTTTGTCATTATTGCTTGCATTCTTCGCTGCATCTGTCACGGCTCTTGAAATTGAACAAATTGATCCCGCCATGGCGGCCAGACCAGCCGACAGCGAAAGTATGACGTGGCATCTTCCATACGAGGCGCCTATGAAGCTCTTCGGATTCCCGTGGTTCGATGTGGAAGGCAAATACGCACGATTGCCAATGAACAACCTGCCTGCGCAAGTGACACAATACAAAGACGACGGCACGGCTGTCGCCGTGGAGGCGGACAAGTGCGGCGCATTGATTCTGTCGCCGTACACCGCAGGCGGACAGGTTCGTTTCAGAACGGACAGCAGTTGTATTGCGATTCATGCGGAGGTTGCTTCGGCCTATCCCATGTATCACATGACATGCATCGGCAAGTCTGGTTTCGATACCTATATCAAGATCGGCGAACAGTGGAAATGTGTTGGCCTTTCACGCATGGAAGTCAATGTCCCTGAATATACAGCGAATATGGTTTCAGGCCTGAAACGCGAAATGCGCGATGTGGCAATCAATTTCCCTTTGTATACTGCCGTCAAGAGTGTTGCAATAGGACTTGACAAGGACGCGGCGATTGAAGCGCCGACGCCTTTCCACGACGATCGTCCGATTGTTTTCTACGGCACGTCAATTACGCCGGGAGGGTGCGCGACGCGTCCTGGCATGGCTTCTTCGCACATCCTTTCCCGCATGCTTGATCGCGAAGTTATCAACGAAGGATTTTCAGGCAGTGGAAGAGGCGAACCGGAGATAGCGTCAATGCTCTCCGACATACCCAATGCGGCGCTTTATATATTGGATTACGCGGCGAATTCAAGCGTCGGCGAATACAAGACGACTCTGCCGAAATTCATCGACATATTGCGCGCAAAGCATCCCGATACGCCAATTCTGCTGGTGTCCGCAACGCCGCAGGATCGCGATATCAATGCGTTCGAGCGTCCTCATGTCCGCATTTCGGGAATGCGCGACACCGCGAAGGAAGAGTGCCAGAAGCGCAATGCGGCCGGCGACAAGAACATTTTCTTCTTCGATATCTACGCATTATGGCTGCAGCGCGACTTCTGGGAGTATGAAGTGGACGGCGTTCATCTGACCGATATGGGATTCCTACAGTTCGCGCAGGATATCGCTCCCGAAATCAAGAAGATTCTCGGAGAGTAGGCAGGCTGCCTATTAGACCGACGGAAGTGCTAAGAGGGCCTGGATGCGGCTACCTATTAGACCGCCGGAACTGCTAAGAGGGCATGGATCATTCCGCGGAGCAAGCTC
>JAKSPA010000124.1 GCA_024405235.1 Lentisphaeria bacterium | reverse complement strand
GCGGTGCTACGGCGGCCAGCGGGGCTTCGGCGGCCAGGGGTGCTACGGCGGCCAGCGGTGCTACGGCGGCCAGAGGGGCAATGGCGGCCAGCGGGGCAATGGCGGCCAGCGGGCTATGGCTGTCGAAGGGCGCCATGCGCGTTGCGATAAGCGCCTGGCGTCCAGTCCGTATATTTTCTAAAGATGCGTGAAAAATATTGCTGATTGGCAAATCCGCAGGCTTTGGCGATATCTTCGTGAGAGGCCATGCTGTCTTTAAGCATGGTCTTTGCCTTTTCGATGCGTTGCTGAATTAGGAAGTGCTGCGGAGACTGTCCGAAATTCCACTGGAAGCGTCTCAGAAATGTATTTACGCTCATATTTGCTTTTGCGGCAAGTTCCTTGTTTGTGTAGTTTCTTTCTGGATGCTTCTGCATTACGTTCCAGACATTCAGCAGATCGACGCTCTCGAGGCGTTTGTTTGAAGAGATCCAAACATCTGGAATCTTTGCAAGCGCCGCCGAGACAATCGCCGCGATATTCATGCACAAGTGGAAATCTATCGGCAGCTTCTTTTTCAAATGTTCGGTGGCGTTTTCGATCAATTGCGTAAGGGCCGTATCTTCTTGGAGCTGGAATACTGCGTTTCTGCATTCTGCGAGTTTTCCGCCTATACGGAAATGGATATAGAACATGCGCAGAGGCGCAATGATTCTGCCCGCCAGATCTGTATCGGGTGGAATCAGAACAGCACGTCCTGCCGAAAGCAGCGTTTCCACGCCTTCATGCGTGAGAATGCAGGTCTCCTGATATGGATAGTAGAGCCGCCAATAAGGTGCCCGTTCTCGACGGAGCATGATCTTGCGCATCCATAGCTGATGTACCTGAAAAAGCTCCAGCGTGGAGTATTCCGCGGGAAGAGCGATATTCTGCGATGGAATTAGGTACGATTTTGGCAGCATGGATTGTTTATTTTCGCGTCAGGGGCGGCTTTGTTCGCGGCAATGGTTTCCGCGCACAGAAGATGGCGACTAGAGAACCAGTTCTGTGCTCTTGAATACCACTCGCGGAAATCTATATGCCCAAAACCTGACGCATGTCGTATTTGCCAGGCTTTGCTCCCGCAATGAATTTAACCGCACGGACGGCACCCTTTGCGAAGGTCTGTCTGCTGGAAGCCTTGTGCGTAAGTTCAATGCGCTCGCCGTTCGTCGCGAAAATAACGGTGTGGTCGCCGACGACATCGCCGCCGCGAAGCGCATGCATTCCGATTTCGTTGCGCGTGCGCGCGCCGACGAGTCCCTTGCGACCATGTCGCGTATCCGTCTCGTAATCAAGACCGCGTGCCTTCGCCAGAATCTGTCCGAGCTTCTCGGCCGTGCCAGAAGGCGCATCCTTTTTCTGGTTGTGGTGCATTTCGACAACTTCAATATCGTACGCCTCGCCCAAAAGCGGCGCAACTTGTTCGCAAAGCGCGAAGAGCAGATTGACGCCGACGGACATGTTCGGCGACTGGACGATTCGCGCGCCATTTGCGGCGAGTCCTTCCAGCATGGCGATATCCTCTGGCGTCAATCCGGTGGAGCCAATGACCATCGCAATGCCCTTTTCGGCGATCTTCGGCGCATTCATGCGCGTAATCGCGGCGGCAGTGAAATCGATGACAACATCGGCGCCCTTGAGCGCTTCGTCAAAATCGGCGGTGATTTTTACGCCGCATGCATCAAATCCCGCCAACTGTCCTGCATCGCATCCGATGAACGGGCACTGTGTGCCTTCGAGAGCTCCAGTGAGTTCCAGGCCGTCGGTGTTGATGACTTCCGCCACAAGCATGCGTCCCATGCGTCCTGCGGCTCCGATGACTGCTGTCTTTATCATCTATTCATTCTCCTTGTTTTTGCTCTGTTCGTCGGAATCATTCTCCTGCCCTTCGGCCTCGGAGCCCTCTTCCAAATCGTGGTAGATGTTATAATCATAGACTTTGTATCTATGATTTTCGTCCTTCTGCCATTGCGGCAGAATGTCGTCGTAGTCGCTCTCTTCCTTTCCTGTGAAGACAGGCCATTCGGCGCCATCCTCGAAGAATTTCAATGCGGCCCTGACGTTTGGATCGATCTTGTCGGCGGCATTGATATCCTTCGCCATGTTGATGGCGATATAATCGCGGCGTCTCAGATGGCTTTGGATATCAGGCTTGATACCTCTTCCTTGAATCTGCGTGTGAAGCTTTGTAAAATAGCGTGCCGTGGTAAGTTTCAGCGCATGGGAACCACCGAGCGGTTCCACGCTCTGCACAAGAGCCTTTCCGAAGGTGCGTTCGCCGATGAAGACCGCGCGATGGTAGTCGCGCAGGCAGCTTATCGTAATTTCGGCTGCGGAGGCCGTGCCTCTGTTGCCGAGAACGGCGATAGGAATCTTGTCAGGGAAGTGATACGGCACAGAAGCGCTGGTGAAATATTCCATGTTGTATTCTGAAGAACGGCCTTCGAGCGTCGCGACCAGCGATTTCGGCGGCAGTAGTCTTCCAAGCATCTCCACGCAGGTTTCCAATTGACCGCCTGGATTGTTTCGCAAATCGATGATGAGACTGTCTATATTCTGCACTTCAAGTTCCTTAAGCGCCGCGTCGAACTGCTCGACGGTGGGAGTGGCGAAGAGCTCCACTCGCAGATAACCGGTGGAAGTGCCCTCGATGACATGCGCGTCGCTGACGCTTATGTTCGCGATTTCGGCGCGTTCGAGCGTGATTTCAATCGGAGCAGGGGTTTCAGGACGCTTGATGGTCAGAGTGATCTTGGAGCCGATGTCGCCACGGAGTTTTGCAATGACATCGTCGGTGTTCTTTCCTGTCTGGTCTTCTCCATCTATGGCGATGATTTTGTCGCCTGCGAGAATTCCGGCTGCGGCTGCAGGAGTGCCGTTCATTGTCGAACTGACTGTAAGATAGCCGTCGAGCATCTGGACTTTCACGCCGATTCCGCCGAAGGTATCGTTCGAGTCGTTTTCGAAACTCTTGAATTCGGAAGGCGTCATGTATTCGCTGAAGGGATCCAGCGTATAGGCCATGCCCTTGATTGCGTTGTCAAATAATTCGTCTATGTCGATTTCATCCGCATCGACATATTCGGAGCGGATATGCTGAAGCACCTCCATGAAAAGCTCAAGCTTCTTCATTATCACTTCAGCGTCTTCAGGCTTTTCACGGCTATAGACCTTGTAGCCCTGAAATACGTTGATCAAAAGAAAAAGCGATACAAAAATGTAGAAGAGCCTTTTCATAGAGGATTTGCAATCTGCATTTTGGGGGGCGGCGCGTCTTTATGCGGGACGCGTCGCCCCAACCACTTTGAGCGACTATGCGTGAATCTTCGTGAAGAGATACGCGGGGAGGTCGGCGATGGCGACGCGTTCCTGCTGCATGGAATCACGGTCGCGGACGGTGACCGCGTGGTCGTTTTCGGAATCGAAATCGTATGTCACGCAGAAAGGCGTTCCGATTTCGTCCTGACGGCGATAGCGCTTTCCGATGGAACCGCTGTCGTCGTAGTCGGTGCGGATGTCGTTCTTGCGGAGAAGGGCCTGGAGTTCCTTTGCGGAGGCCTCGAGCTTCTTGGAGAGAGGCAGGACTGCGGCCTGAACGGGCGCCACGAGCGGCTTGAGATGCAGAACGACGCGGATGTCTTCATCCTTTCCTTCCTTCTTGGTGGCTGCGGTGTCTTCCTCGTATGCATTGCAGAGAAGCATGAGGCAGATTCTGTCGAGTCCGCAGGAAGTCTCGACGACTGTCGGGAAGTATGTCTCCTTCGTGTCGGGATTGAAGATGGAGCATGCAGCATTTTCGCCGGAGAATTTTGCGTGCTGGGACATATCCCACGTGCCACGATGGTGGATGCCTTCGATTTCGTCCCAGCCGAACGGGAAGAGGAATTCGATGTCGACGGCTTTCTTGGCGTAGTGCGCCAGTTTTTCGTGCCAGTGCCAGCGGAGTTTGTTTTCGGGAATGCCGAGAATCTGAGTATAGAAGTTCCAGCGTTCCTTCATCCAGTAGTCGAACCAGTCGAAGGAATCCTTGTCATCGCAGAAGAATTCCATCTCCATCTGCATGAATTCGCGGGAGCGGAAGGTGAAATTGCGCGGGTTGATTTCGTTGCGGAACGCCTTTCCGGTCTGTGCGATACCGAAGGGGAGCTGTTTTCTGGTGCCGATGCGGATGGTGTTGAAATCCACGAAGATAGGCTGGCAGGACTCGGCGCGGAGATATGCCTTGTGGTCTTCGTCAAAGACGGGACCGACGAAGGTCTTCATCATCAGATTGAACTCGCGCGGTTCGGTCATGTTGTGGCTGCCGCAGGCCGGGCAGACGCCAGGCTCGGGGAGCTGGTCGTAGCGCCAGCGCTTCTTGCAGTCCTTGCAGTCCGTCATCAGATCGGAGAAGTGATCCACGTGTCCAGATGCACGCCAGACCTCCGGATGGCAGATGATGGTGGAATCGAGACCGACCACGTTGTCACGGTCTTCGATCATATACTTCCACCATGCGCGTTCGACGGAGCGCTTCATCGGAGCGCCGTTGGGGCCGTAGTCCCAGAAGCCATTGAAACCGCCATAGATTTCGGAGCTCTGGAAAATCATTCCGCGACGCTTGCACAGCGAGGTCAGTTTGTTCATAAATTCTGTGGAATTCACCACAGGCGCATCTGTCTGTTCTTCATTTGCCATTGTTTTTTTCTCCTATTTGAGGGTATGGAATGAAAGCTTTTTTGAAAAGAAATCTAATGTCTGAAATCGAAGAGAACTGCTATGGAAGAATACGTCCCCAGCCGACAAAGCCCTGCCAGGGGGAATTGGATGCCTTCGAACAGCCTGCAGCCTGCAGTATGCAATCACCGTCAGGAATTATTTGTATTGTTTCCTGCGGAACTTGAATTCCGAGAACCTGCGCGGGACCTGTCGTAAGGCGTTCGACAAGAGTCTCCAGAGAGATGATTCCGCTTTTGACGAGAACGCGATTGCAGACGGAAAAGGCCGTCTCGATGCCGATGATTCCGTTCGGTGCCTGCTCGAACGGCTTCGCCTTCTCTTCTGCCGCATGAGGCGCATGGTCGGTGGCAATGACCGTGATCACGCCTGACGCGACAGCGGCAAGCAGCGCCTGGCGGTCGGCCTCTTCGCGCAGAGGCGGTGCCATCTTCGCGTTCGTGCCACAGCGTGAAACGGCCGACGATGTCAGCGCCAGATGGTGCGGAGTCGCCTCGCCAGTGACAGGCAGGCCGTCCTTACGCGCTGCCTCTAGCAGTGCAACCGCCTCCCTTGCAGACAGATGCTGCAGATGGAACTTTGCGCCTGTCTCACGGCAGATTTCCAGATCGCGCTCCACCATCGCAATTTCGCCGCGTCGAGTGGACGGGCCGTCTTCGCAGTGGTCGATTAGCGGAAGTCTCGCTTCGGCCGCGCGGTAGGCGACTTCACGCATGACGCCTGCGTCCTGAGTGGTGCTGCCGTCGTCGGACAGCGCGATGACGCCCGCTTCTTTGAGCGCCTGCACGTCCGCAGATTCATTTCAAACACGCTCTTACATAATGCACACGAATTGAATAACGCGACAGG
>JAKSPA010000123.1 GCA_024405235.1 Lentisphaeria bacterium | reverse complement strand
CGACATTCACGAGATTGGCATTCAATATCGATGACAACTTATCCTTGAACATTTGCAAATTCCTCAAAAGAGATTCAGCAGCCATCCCAAAACGGCTCCGCCCATAAGAATCCAAATGAATTTGATCTTCCAAAGAGACTGCGCCAGAATCGCGGCTGCGAAAATGACCACACCCTGCCAGCTGATTCCGAAGGATTCGCCAGCCTTCCATAACGCAGACAGCTTGCTCGTGAACAGCGATGTCTCCGCGAAGAATATCACGGACGCGGCAATCAGTCCAAGAGTCGCGGGACGGACGCCGGAAAGAACAGCCTGCCAATGGCGGTTCTGCGAGAAGGCCTTTAGGCAGTAGGCCAGAACAAAACCAAGCACAAGAGAAGGCGTGAGGACGCCAAGCGTGGCAACTGTCGCGCCGACGAAACCGCCCTGGAGCTGCCCGACGTATGTTGCGGCATTGAGGCCGACTGGGCCAGGCGTCATCTGAGCCAGTGCGATCACATCCGCGAATTCCTGCTCGTTCATCAGCGCATGTTTCGTCACAAGTTCGTCCATGAACAGCGGAATCATGGCATAGCCGCCGCCGAACACACAGCATCCGATCTTGAAGAATATCAAATAGAGCGAAAGGAGACTCATTTGGACGCCTCCTTCGCTTTCGGACGGCACAGGAAAAAGAGAAGCCATCCCAACACAGCGCCCGTGACCAGAACACTTATCGCATTGACGCCGAAGAAGACCATCGCGACAAAGCCTGCGCCAGCGATGCCGCAGGCGATGGCGCGTTCGCGCACATCCGGGTTGGAGAGAATCTTTCGTCCAGTTGAAATCACCGTCATGAGAATCATCGCCACGACCGCCGAACGCACTCCCATGAACATATTGGAAATTATCTCATATTGTCTTAACGAATACACAACTTTCGCCAAGGCGACAATCGCGATGAACGGCGGCAATATGCTCCCAAGGAACGCTGCGACGCCTCCCGCCCATCCTGCCATCTTGAATCCAAGCAGAATCGCCATCTTGCTCGCGATGATTCCAGGCATCGACTGCATGGCAGCGACCGTATCGACCATCTCTTCATCGGAAAGCCACTTGCGCTTTTCGACGAATTCCTCCTGTATCGGCGGCAGCATGGCCAAACCACCGCCAAGCGTCACCGCGGACAAATAGAAAAATATACCAAATAATGTGCGGAGCTTTTCAAACATCGGACGATGAAACGAAAAAAGGCAGCCTAGCAGAGGATTTCATGCCCGCCGGCCGCCTTTTTTTCCTAAAGCTATGTTTCACAAGATGGTATGCACTGCCTACGGCGTGCACTGCGCCTGATGGCGCTAGGAGGGCGTCGTGAACGCCCGTACTGCCGCATTGGGCTGCACTCAACGCGGCTTAATTCCTATCCTCTTGGAGAACACAGCGTTCCAACAACACGTCAGAAGCGATTAGATGGATGCCTTCTTAACGCGGTCGGAATACTCGCCTGTGCGGGTGTCAATGCGAACAAGGTCGCCGATACCGACGAATGTGGGGACGTTGATTTCATAGCCGTTCTCGATCTTCGCGGGCTTCAGGCAGTTGGTGGCAGTGTCACCCTTGAAGCCAGGCTCGGTCTCGGCAATGACCTTCTCAACGAAAATGGGCAGTGTGATGTCAATGGGATTGCCATTGAAGAAGAGAATCTGGCACTCCATATCATCGTCCAGGAAATATTTGTTGCGGCCCAGAACTTTTTCGTCAACGCGGACGTCTTCGTTGGTCTGTGGGTCGATGAAGATATAAACGCCGTCGCCTTCATCGTATGAGAAGTTGACAGTCTTTTCCGCCAAATCGGGCTGGTCGATCTTGTCACCAGGGCGATATGCCTTTTCGGTGGTGGAACCAGTCAGCATGTTGCGCATCTTGCAACGATAGATGGCCTGGCCCTTGCCCGGCTTCATGAAATCATACTCGGTGATGAGGTATGGGTCTCCGTCAATCTGGACTTTCAGACCTTTTCTCAAATCAGAAACATCAAATGGCATGGCAGTGTTCTCCTTACAGTTTACATTGTAAAAACTTACACACAGCAAAAATAGTCAGGAGGCGGAGCCGTCCGTTCATTCCTGTGCGCAAATTCCTTAAAATAGCACAATTATGAGAAATTTCAACTTAAACGGAGAAGATTGGTCACTTGCTCTGGAGGAAATCGTCAAAAATTCCGGTCATGAATTCAAGGACAAAAGACTGCTCAGACTGGCGCTGACGCATGCAAGCTATGCCTCCGAAGACCAATCTGGAACCAGCGAATGGAACGAACGTCTGGAATTTCTCGGCGATGCGGTTCTTCAACTCGTCATCTCCGAAAGACTCTACAAAGAAATGCCGAACGTGCAGGAGGGCGAACTCACGCGAGCGAGATCGCTGCTCGTAGATGAACCAGCAAACGCGCGCAACGCAACCGAAATCGGTCTGACCAAAGCGCTGCTGCTTGGAAAAGGCGAGAATCTCTCTGGAGGAAGAGCGCGCCAGTCCATCCAGGGCGATCTTTTCGAGGCATTTCTCGGCGCGGTCTATCTTGACGGAGGATTGCAGGCGGCCAAAAGCGTCGTGGACAGAATCTATCCAGACATCGCAGCCGTTCTTGAGAAAGCGGAGGCGGACGACAATCCCAAGGGAGTCCTGCAGCATTTTTCACAAACGGAATTTCACGGTGCGCCGAAATACGAGACGCTCTCATCTGAAGGTCCGTGCCACGCGCCGCATTTCGTCTGTCAGGTGACGCTGCCGGACGGATTTGCGTGTCAGGGAGATGGCTCCACGAAAAAGGCGGCGGAACAGGCGGCAGCCAGAAAGGCTCTCAAAGAACACTGTACAAAGTGAAGAAATGCCATAACAGTCGGAAAACTAGGATATATTAAGTGTACTATGCAAACAAAATCACTTAATCTCGATTTGATTGAACTGATTTTCGGCGCGGCAAGCATCCGCCGCTGGAATGATCAGATCAATCCTATGGAATTCACGGAACTGGACAAGCAGGCCCACAAGATGATCATAGCATGGGCGCTTGCGAAATGCGAAGAGGACCGCGGCCGCGGTCCCGTGAAGTGGCGCATGCTTATGGAAGGGGCCATCTTCGAATTGCTGCAGCGAATCATCCTGACCGACATCAAGCCGCCTGTGTTTCACAGAATGATGTCCGAGAACGGCCATCAGCTCAACCAGTGGGTGATAAGGGAACTTGAGCCGCTTACAGGCAGGATTGCGGGCGGTTTCCACACGAGAATGGAACAGTATCTGCTTGAACCAGGCTTCGCTGGCTATGAGAAGCGCATCCTCAAGGCCGCACATTATCTCGCGACGCAATGGGAATTCAACATCCTATACAAGCTCTGTCCGTTCATTCGCGGCATCGAACAGATCAAGGCGGAGATCGAAGACCAGATCGAAGACCATATCGATCTCATCGGCGTCCAGAAGATCGCTCTCGGCAGAAAGACCTACGGCTTCATCGACCTCTGCGGGCAGCTGCGCTTCCAAAAGCGCTGGAGCCAGTCGCCAAGAATTCCAGCGACCAGCGTTCTCGGGCACATGCTCATGGTCGCCATTCTAACATATCTTGCTCTCTGCGACACACATGCATGCGAGCAGCGAATCGTGAACGGCTTCCAGGGCGCACTCTTCCATGACCTTCCCGAAGCACTGACGCGCGACATCACATCACCCGTGAAGAATGCCGTCGAGGGACTCGCAGACACAATCAAGAAGTACGAAAGCCTCCAGATGGAAGAGAAGGTCCAGCCGCTCGTACCGCCACGCTGGTACCGTGAATTGTCATACTTCACGGACAACGAATTCGAGAACCGCGTGCTCATCGACAAGAAAATCACCATCGGTTTGAATTTTCAGGAACTCGACGACAAATACAACGACGGCGCGTTCTATCCGATCGACGGCGAAATCATCTGCTGCGCCGATAAACTCGCGGCATACATCGAGGCGGTTGAATCCATCAGAAACGGCGTCACCTCCAAACATCTTCAGGAGGGCGAAGACCGCCTCTGGAAGGAATACGAAGCGCGCACGGTCGGTCCAGTCGATTTCGGCGCCGTATTCGCTTCCTTCAGACAACTTCTCCATCCAGGCGATGTCCAGGCATAGCCACCACAGAATCCCGCAGACGCAACACGCGGGATTCCGACACTGCAACACGTTTTCAAGTCCCATATCTGAATGCCTCCGTCAATCGACAGCAAACAAAACGACGAACCGCAGGAATTGTGGAGTTCCTCCGTGCCTGGCACGGGTTCCTCACTTCTTGCACGCGTGGCTCCCGTCAGCGTCATTCTGATGATGATTCTCCTGCTCGGCATCGGTCTGAGCATGATTTCGTCCGCGACGATCACGAATCCCAAAAGCAACTGCTTTCAGATGCAGATCAAGTGGATCATCATCGGTGGAATTTCATGTCTCGCAGGAGCGCTGTTCAAACTTAATTTCCTGTACAGAAAAAGCCACTGGGGCCTGCTTCTCATATTCTTTCCACTCGCCTATCTGACCACCGCTGCCATCGCGACCAAGTTCTTCGGAGCTGGATCGTTGCGCTTCTTCCCATTCGCAGCCAGCATCAAAGGCGCCGTCAGATGGTTCCGATTCGGAACGACGCAAATTCAGCCTTCCGAATTCGCGAAGGTCTTCCTCGTGCTCTTTCTGGCAGCATACTACGGACGGCTTCCAAGAGCGAAAATCAAAGAGTTCGTTTCCGGACTGCTCATTCCGATTCTCGCCAGCGGCGCGCTTCTCATGCTGGTGCTTCTCGGAAAGGACCTCTCCAGCACCTTCGTCACGGGAGTCATGGCAGTCGGAGTCATGTTCATGGCCGGCGTCAAGCTCAGATACATGGTGATTCTTCTTCTGCTCGGAAGCGTGCTCTGCGTCGGATTCATCGCCGCAAGCCCGATGAGACGCGACAGAATCGTTGCATGGCAGCATCCAGAGGAGGCGAAGGACAGCGAATCCTATCAGCTCTTCCGTTCGCAGATCTGCCTCGGAATCGGCAGTCTCACAGGAAAGGGATACTCGAAAGGCTATTTGAAGACATACCTTCCAGAGGCCCACACGGATTTCATCATCGCCGTCATCGGAGAAGAACTAGGCTTCGTCGGAATCATGTTTCTCGTGCTGTGCTATCTGGGACTTTGCATCTGCATCATGGCCGTGGCGAAACAATGCCGAATGCGAGAGGACATGCTTCTATGCAATGGAATCGCACTGCTGATTTCGGTGCAGGCATTCGTCAATCTAGGAGTCGTGAGCGGTATGATCCCGCCAACGGGAGTCACCGCGCCTTTCCTCTCATACGGCGGCTCCAGTCTCATATCGCTAATGTTCCTGATTGGACTCGTTCTCAATGTCTCCCGCAGAAACATTCAGGCAATTTGGGACGAAATAGGAACACAGCGCTGCCTGCCGACCATGCAGGAACGCACGCAAATGCCTTTTTTCCAAAGACAACAGTCCGACGAACACGAAATAAGCAACGACAACAAAGGAGACGCACACAATGAATAAAAGGATCTCCATAGCGCTTTGTCTCTTCGCACTCTGCTTCGCTTTCACGAATCTTGTCGCCCGGCCGTCATCCAGGGCGCCGCCGCGCACAA
>JAKSPA010000122.1 GCA_024405235.1 Lentisphaeria bacterium | reverse complement strand
GGAGTTCAATTTCACCTGTCAGTCGCTCATTTTTTTGATTTATGGGACGGCTGTGAAAGAGAAATGAAAAAAGAAATGAAAAAATACAGTATGACGGAAAAGGAGAGGCAAGCCTATGTTCACATTCGACGCGGGTATTGTCACACACGTGCAGATATTGCACGTCATCTTAACGTTAGCCGCCCAACAGCTTCCATCATAGTCGAGAAACTCATCGCCCTTCACGCAGTTTGCGAAACTGGTCTCTGCAAACCTAAGCGCGGCAAGGCGCCGATTAACATCGAGGCGGAGGCCGACTTTCAATACTCCATCGGCCTGGATCTCGGCTATTCACGTTCTCTTGTCGGAGTCCTGCTTGACGGCAAGAACAGGATTATCCAGAAGGCCTGTGTGGAGTACAACAACACTTCACTTGACAGCATCCATGATAAATCGCTGGAGATCATCGAACAGTTCACCCGCACTTACGATGTCTGTGGCATAGGCATTTCATTGACGGGAATCGTCAACTCGCGGGCAAGTAAAGTTGTCAGCAGTGTAAATCCGATTTTTGACACCTATCCTATCCACGATCTTTTCGAGCAATGGACGAGTCTTCCCGTCTGCGTGTCCAATCGTTCGCGCACGGAAGCATTTTCGGAATACATCGGCGGCGCTGCCAATCTGGAGAAGAACTTCCTGCTCTGCTCTTTGGGCGAAAGCATTGACGCCGCATTTTTCTTCAACGACACGCAGTTTATTGGTCCCAACCGTGCGGCAGGCGCCATCCACCACATTCGGCTAAAGGATGGTCGGACGCTTGGCGAAGCGCTTGGGACCGATGTCATTCCCAATTATACAGAAGACGAACTTGTTGACATTTGCGCGGATGGATTATCTCAGCTGACGAATATTGTGGATCTAAGGGACGTTGTTCTTTCGGGACGCTTTACCGATTTCGGCAACGACTTTCTACGGAAACTGAATGCAGCACTTTCCGGAATTTGGAAATACAATATTGTCTTCTCGAATTTCGGAAAATTAAGCGCCGCAAGAGGCAGTGCTATGACCATTGCGGAATATTTTCTTGCACAGAACGTTGCAAAATAAAGCATAATTCGGGAAAGAGTGCGAATTGGAAGAGGGGCATGACTCCCAATGTCCCTTTTTGACCTATTTTCCAATAATACCATTTGAAATATTTCACAATAGATGGCACACGCGCGAATATGCATTTAAATTATATGCATACTTCGCATGGTGCGAAGCATGTGAACATTTTCGAAAGGACAAACACATGAAACAACTCAAAGCGGCACTCATTGGTTTCGGCGGCATGGGGCATTGCCACGCTGCGCAGTACTCTGGTCAGAAGGACATCCAACTTGTCGCCATCTGCGATATTTCACAGGATGCGCTGAACAAACCGATCGGCACTTCCGAAGGCGATTGCGCCGTCTACGCCTCCGCATTCAAATGCACCTCCTTCGAGGAGCTTCTTGAGAAATGCCCTGATTTCGATTATCTTGACATCTGCCTGCCGACCTATCTCCATAAGGAATACGCCATTCGGGCGATGCGCGCGGGCTACCACGTTCTTTGCGAAAAGCCAATGGCTCTTTCCACGGCGGACTGCAACGACATGATCGCCGTCTCATACGAGACAGGAAAATTCCTCATGATCGCACAGTGCCTGCGCTTCTGCGCACAGTACATATACATAAAGGAACTCATAGACTCGCAGCGCTACGGAAAGCTGCTTTCCATTTCAATGCAGCGCAACAACGGACTGCCCAAAGGATGGTTCCAGGACGAGAAACTTTCAGGCGGCGCCCTGATGGATCTCCATCTTCACGACATCGACTTCCTCCAGTTCGCTCTCGGCATGCCCAAATCCGTCTATAGCATCGGCGTCACAGCCGGTTCCGGCGGAATCGACGACTGCACGACCATATACTACTATCCCAATGACCTCAAGACAGTCGCCAGCGGCGGCTGGGCGCATACGAAATTCTCTTCCGCCGCAACAGCAATCTTCGAAAAATCCAATTTCGAACTCATTGGCAACGAACTGTCGCGCTGCTACAGGAACGAGCCAACGGAGACCATCGAATTTCCAGCCGACACGCCGAACATGTATTTCCGTGAAATCGAATATTTCGGCGAATGCATCATCAAAGGCGAGCGTCCGTCAATATCCAGCATCGAAAGCACGCGCGATTCCATCACGCTGATCGAAAAGGAACTGGAATCCATCAAGACTGGCCGCAAGCTGGATTTGTGACAAACTCAACCGAAACGCAGGACACTCACAAAGTGTCTTGCGTATAAAGGCGGAAAATTGGCCAAAGCCCCCTGCCCTTTTACCGTTTTCGTATTTTTGAATCCCCTTGGAATTCCATCAACGCACAATGAAAAGAACCATTCTTTTATCATCGCTGTTTTTTTCTTTGTTCATGACGCTCTTTTCACAGGACATTCAAATTCCACAATGGGTTGATAATGAAATAAAGCAGACATACACTCGCTTTATTGAATGGAAAGGCGACGACGATGTGGTTCTCTTTCCGATTCAGACTGATGTCCATTCAGGCGGACGCGAAACTTTCAAGCACGTGGCATACGTGAACCATGCCGCCAAGACCTTCAAGTTCGATTTCATCGCGGATTTGGGCGACATCGGCCTGGACACTCCCGCCACAAAGGACCCCAAGGACGCAAGCGAGTTTCTGAAGCGTCACGCCGATATCCACCAACAGTACCAGGGCATCTCCGTAGTGCTCGTGGGAAACCACGACCACAACCGCATCGCGGGAGACAAGCGCTTCACCGACAAGCAGCTAGGCGAAATCTTCAATGCGCCAAGTATGAAGAAATCAAATGGCCGACTCGTGCTTGCCGAAAATCCGACCTACGGCTACATCGACATCCCTGCACGCAAAACACGCGTATTCTTCATGAACACCTGCGACAGAGATGACGAAAAAAACTACTACACAATGGCGCCCAAGCAGTTGCAATTTCTAGCGGACAATCTTAAAACCAAAGAGGAAGGCTGGAACGCATTCGTCCTCACGCATTTCTGCGTCTTGAAACTAGGACATTGGACGGATGACAATTCCGAATGCGCACACGCGGAAACATATCTTAGGATCCTCAAAGACTGCAACGCAAAGGCAAAGGGCGAAAGCGACGGCGTCAAGTGGGACTTCTCGCAAGGAGCCGTCTGCCATGTGGTAGCGAATCTGACAGGCGATTCGCATTTCGATGCCGAAGAGAACCATGACGGAATCTATTTCGCAATCAGCCAGGGCTACGGCGGCGTGGGCGTCAATTCCATGCCGAAATGGAGCTCCAAGACATACTTTGATCCCAATCAGCAGATGCTGGTGGACATAGTCGCATACAAGCCTGCCACCCATCAGCTTAAGCTATTCAGAATAGGTGCAGGCGGCGCTCCGAAGGACCGCGAGTTCAAGTGGTAGAAAACAGAGCGCGAGAGGGGGGACGAAACTATCGCACTTCAATATACCGTGCCACGCCGTTGTAGCCGCCGTCCGTGACATATTGCGTCACGTTGTTCCAAAGGACATCTTCGTGATTGCAATGTTCATGTCCGGCCAAAACCGCCTTGATCAGCGGCTGAGTTTTCAAATAACGCACGAATTCAGAGGTCTCAGGCGTTGGAGCCTGCTGTCGGAAACGATATTCGGAATAGCTCTTGAGCAGCTCCAGAGGGCAATCGCACAAATCCGCCGTGGCTTCGCCGCCTTTTACGACAAGATCTTCATAGATTCCAGGAGCATAAAGCGGTGTATGCATCAGCAATATAATTGGAAGCCCTTTGGCGACCTCTGACTTAAGCAGTTCCAATTGCCTGCCGTTGAAGAAGTAATATGAATTATCCAACGCAACTAGATTCACACCGCCGACAATTCTGGAATCGAATGTGATATCGTTTTTGACGATCTCCTGAACTCTGCCGTAGCTCTGACGCTTGTATTCTTCGTCCTCAAAAGCCTCTCCGACATATTGACTGAATTCGTGATTTCCGACGGCCATGAGATAATCAACTGAATTCAGTTTTTCATTTGCGATTTCCAGATTCCTGCACGAGACGAAATCTATCAAATCGCCAGTGTAGAGCATGAGATCGCAATTTTTGCGCACGAAATCCAGCTGTTCGTCCAAACGTCTGAGGACCTCCACGGAAGGAATGCCAAAATCATGTTCGCGCTGAAATGCAAGCGCATTCTTGCGTTCGTCGTCGCGTTCGTCCGCAAAAATCAAATGAGTATCCGTGACATGCAGAAAACGCAACGTTTTCTCAAGACCGATTTCAATTACGGTTTTCAACAGCTTCATATAGTTTCATGCAATCAACTGCGCCTGAAAATTGACCGTTTCATGCAAATGCGAAACGGCAGAGATAAAAATATAGTACTATATCTAAAAACGTTTGAACCTTACACCTCCTCGCTGAAAAAAAGCAAGAAAGCATAAGGTTCTGGAGTCGTCAGACTGTCTGACGCAAATCAGACAGTCAACGAATTTCTAGCTCAGCAACTTACAGTTTCCAGTTGTTGTTCCACAGATTGAGGATGCTGCTGTCGCAACCACGGGGATCTGGGAAGGCAGCGCCAGCATTGGTGCGGTAGGTCTGGCGGATGTCCAGGCTGGAGACGTGACCGTCAAGCATGCCGATGTTGACGCGATTCTCGTGCTGGAGGCCCAGGCCGCCGTAGCGGAAATCGCTGGAACCGCCTTCTTCTGGAACTTCCCAATAGCTCATCATGCTGAAGGGAGGATAGGCCTTGCCAATAACCTCCTTCGTCTCGGCGACCTTGCCGTATTGCTCATGGTCGGCGACATAGCCAGCGCCGGAAGGAGAGGGGATTGAACCAATTTGCAGGTACTTGCCGAAAGTAGCCGTGGCACGCATGTTCGGCATGCCGTCGCCATATCCAGGCATACCGCCGTCGCTCATATGGGCGTAGTTGGTTCCGATTGCTGCCTTGGAGAATGTGTCGGTGTAGTTGACGGATGGGCAGTCATAGACCTTCCCGTTGCCCATGTAGGTGTAGATGGCGGCACTCCACCAGGTGTTCCTGAGGCCCTCGGGATTGTTGTTGTCATAGACGTGTCTGTTCTTGTTCGTGGGGAAGTCGTCAAAGCACTCGCCGATTGGGAGGCAGTCCTCGTTGTCGTTGATGTACATGATGACGCCAAGCATGAGCTGCTTCTGGTTGTTGACGCAGCTGATGGCGCGGGCCTTGGCACGGGCCTTGGAAAGAGCGGGGAGGAGCATGGAAGCCAGAATAGCGATGATCGCGATGACGACCAGCAACTCAATCAGAGTGAATGATTTTTTCATGGTGTCTTGTGTCTATTGGGTTTGTTTTGTAGGGGGAATTAGTATCATGCCCGCGACATTGCAAAATGCCGCTTGCATGGACGCATCATCATTATATGAAAATTTTTGCGATTTTCAAGTCAAAAATGAAGAAAATGTAAAAAAAATAACAAAAAAATCACTTCTCTCCTAAAATTTCATGAAAACAACTGATTTTGCAGAGCAGTTGAGCCTGATGCTTTGGTCGGACCAATCCGACCAATCCGGCCAATCCGGCCAATCCGGCCAATCCGGCCAATCCGGCCAATCCGGC
>JAKSPA010000121.1 GCA_024405235.1 Lentisphaeria bacterium | reverse complement strand
ATTCTGCCGCAACAGCCCGCGTCTGGTCGCTTCCACGACCGCCTCTTCCGCCGATGCGCGGAACGCCTTGCGGGAGAACGACGGCGGCGCGGTGACGAAGAAATGAATCATCCCCGTGTCCTGGCACATCGGAAGCACGCGCTCCTTGGCAAGACGGACATTCTCGATGATCGTCCGCATGGCCGATTTGCCGATGCCGCCTTCCGCCTCCTGACGTTCGGCGGATTCCAGCGCGGCGGCGACATCGTCTGGAAGAAGCGTCGACGCCTTCGTCAGAAGTTCCAGAATTTTTTCACAGACCTTGTTCATTTCTTTTCAGAGTCAGAGGTTCCAGACAGCCCGTCGAGATATTCCTTCCATTCGACAGGCAGAAGCGTGTTCTTGCGCGTATTGCACTCCTTG
Source organism: Lentisphaeria bacterium (assembly GCA_024405235.1). Taxonomy (GTDB): domain Bacteria; phylum Verrucomicrobiota; class Lentisphaeria; order Oligosphaerales; family Oligosphaeraceae; genus UBA1724. The sequence goes on along the minus strand of JAKSPA010000121.1, from coordinate 5,292 downwards.
CAGCATGGAACGATGTTTCCCTTGGTGCTCCGACCGCCTCTTGCAATCGGCACAAGATGATCCATCGTCAATTCGCCTGGCGCGAAATGCCGTCCGCAGTAGTAGCAGATGCCGTTGGCACGGCGGTTCTTCCACCACTGCGACGCGCGAAGCTGCCGTGCCTTCTCCTTCTCCTTCCGTATGAATGCAGGATCGGCCCTGAAGTCGTCCACGAATTCAGTGAACTCCTCAAGGCCCTCCAGGCATGGATCGTCGTCATAGATTTCGGAGAAGTCTTCGGTCATGCGTCGATTCCGCTATTCGCCATGACGGCGTTTGGCAAGTGCGTGATGATAGACAGGGCCCGTGATGTTGTTGAACGGGAACGACTCCTCCAGAGCGGCGCGAAGATACTCATGCGCATTCAGGAATGCCTGGCGGACCGTGCAGCCCTTTGCGAGTTCGGCGGTCACGCATGCGGAGAAGGAGCATCCTGCGCCGTGCGTCCATTTCGTGTCGAGACGCGGTTCCTTGAGCCATACGAATTCCTTTCCGTCGAAGAGCATATCGACTGCCTTGTCTTTGAAAATTCTGGCGGCCTTGATGATGACGTTGCGCGCGCCGAGAGCATTGATGCGTCTTGCGGCCTCTGCGAGATCGTCTTCGCTCTTGAGTTCATCCATATCAGCCAACTGGCTTGCCTCGAAGGTATTTGGAGTGGTGACCTCTGCAAGAGGCATGAGCGCCTCCTTCATCGCGATTGTATTCTCCGGAAAGACGGGCACATTCGCGCCCTTGCAGACCATCACGGGATCGATGACGATATTGTTCTGTCCCGCCTCCTTCAGCATACGACCGACTTCACGGATCAGTTCAGCGCTTGGAAGCATGCCTGTCTTGGCGGCATCCACGCCGATCGCCCATGCGGTTCGAATCTGTTCGCGGACGACTTCGATATCCAGCGGATGAATCAAATGTCCCCAAGTCGCAGGATCCATCGCGACTTGAACGGTGTTCGCGCAAAGACCATAGACATCGCGTTCCTGGAAGGTCTTGACATCCGCCAGAACGCCTGCTCCGCCGGAACAATCGATTCCGGCAATGGTCAATGCTTTCTTTGGTGTTGTCATTTTTTTTGCGCTCCTAAAAAATCCGGCGATGGCAGGCGCGATTGCCTGCTTTCTCGGAAATCGTTAAAATATACTGCATTTGCAAGGGATTGCAGGACAATCGCCACACTGCAGAACAGGCGTAATCAGATTCTGACCTGCGTGAATCCCACGAATGTGGCGTCGTCCACGTATCCATCGCAGAAATTCGCGACGCGCGCAAGCAGGCCGCCGTCATCGGTGACAACCCACCGTTTGACGGTGTCGTCGGCCTCCACGCCGGAAAGTTCGGAAAGTTTGTTCACGATCCAGTTGTCAGCGTTCTGACCATCTTCGCGCTTCGCTGCATAGACGACATAGAAACTGTCGCCCTTCTTCTCGACGTTCTCGGTTGGAAGATTTCCGTCGTAGACGACGGTGACCTTCTTGAAGAGCCTAGAAATCCGCCTGCAGTGTTCGTTGAATTCGTTTCGGACGGTTCCGAATCCGTTGGATGCCTTTTCCTTTACGCTCATGATCGGATCGCGCTTTATGACATTGTAGGCATCGATGTAGAGTTCGACTTCCTTCAGGCGGTCCACATACCACGACATCTTCATGATGTGCTCCATGCGCTCGCCCAAAAACGGAATCTTCTCGTCAGGGACGTTTTCAATGCCGGCAGAGGCCTCCATCGCACGCGTGATGTACTGCCGCCGCATTGCAATCCTCTCTTTTATTCCCTTAATCTCTTCCGCCGCGAACAGCCCGCGCCCACGCGACGTCCCGTCAAGGAACTTCTCCAATTCGTCGAATTCCCTGAGCGTGCTTTCTTTCGCAGGCAACTCCTTTATATAGAGTTCCATGCGCGGGAGAATTCCGAAAAGACCGCCATCGAAATCGCCCGAATCCCTGCGCAATTTACTGCGCACCTCCGCGAGCTTGTCCGTCAGTTCGCGTTCCACGCCGCGCAATTCAGGGCAAAGAGTCAACGACTCCTCTATCGCAAGATGAACGCGGCTGAGCATCTGCTCCAGCTGCTGTTCTTCGTGTCTGAGTTCGGAAACTGATCCGTAATTCTTGTCAACCTTCTTCTGACGGGACAGTGCGGCCTCGACGCGGCTGCGAAGATTCTGTGTTTCCTTCTGCGTTTCACAGAGATATGCAACTTGATCAGGATGTACGCAGAGTCCTTCCGCATAATAAGCGGCCATCTGCTGTTCATGGAGCGACTCGTAGTCCTCGCGAATCTCGTCTATGGCGTCTTCCAGCTCGTTGCGCACGGCATCCAGTTGGCTTCGCGCGGCATCCAGTTCGCGGCGATGCGCGGTCTTCTCCTTCTCGCCGAGTTCAGTCTGTATTCTAAGCTTTCTGCGCAACTGGTCATTGTCACGGGACATCTCGCCATTGCGCTTGCGCGCCTGCGCAAGTTCATCGCGAAGACGCGACACGAGTTCGTCGTCCTTTGCAGATAGTTTGAGAATGCCATCCGCATCGTCCTTTGATTCGGAAAGCGGTTCGGCAATCGGAACCAATGTATTTTCGACAGAAGCGTTCGAAGGCATCCTAGTGGATTCTTCCTGCATGCCATTTCCATCGTTCACAGCGCATGGAATAACCTCGCAGGAATCGCCCTCGCCTTCCGCCAACGGCTGTTCCTTTCCGACGACAGGCTCCGCTTCCTTTTCCTGCGCAACGTCCTTCCGTTCTTCAGACAGAACATCCGCAGGCTTTTCGCCCTTCAGAGATGTTGATATTTCCTCAGGAGCGCATGCTCCACCTTCCGCTTCAACGAAAGCGCCATTTCCACTCACGGACTTCGGCGCTTCGTTTTCGGTGTTCTGCGCAACGGCGTTCTTGTCCATCAGCGGAAGCAGTCCTGGAATCATCGGCTGAGTCAACTTCGCCACGGATGAATCCCTGCCCCTCTGCTCGATGCGTTTGTTCAGAAGATTCGACAGCTGCTTGCCGCACTCGTCAGCCAAGTTCTTCGCCGCTTTGACCTTTCCGCGCGGCATCGCCTTGCCGTTCTGCCAGAAGGACGGAACGTGGAGGAGCAAATCTGCAAGGCGGCTCAGTCGCGGAGCCGTTCCATTGTGGTACAATGCCATCGCCAGCGGACGACCATCCACTTCCGAGGCGAATTTATCACGCCAGAAGTTTTCAAGCGAATTGTCGGCGGTATGGCTTGAGAGTTCAAGCACGGAGATGTGTTCTATGTCTCTGAACTTGTTCGAAACGAACGCAAGCATGACCGGCAGAATGTCGTCCCGTCTGAAGAACATATTCACCAGTCGCTTTACAATGGCCTCGCTTCGGAAGTTCTTGGCATTCATGGTAAAGCCGCCTTTGAAAACGGCCTGCGTGAACCCGCGATGGACATTGGACAGCCCTATGAAATCATTGTATGAAATCTGTCGGAGACACCAGCGGATTGCCTCCTTGCAAATGAAATTACTCATCGGAATTGCCTAATTTGAAAATGATTGATAATCCTGTCCCGAGCGCCGCAGAGATAGAATTCGCATTCGGCGGCGAAACAGGAGACACTCTGCCTGTCAATGCACTTTTTCGGCACAACGGCACGATTCCCGCATGCCTTATGTATATGCTACAGAAGAGGTATGTTGTGTTCGCGGCAACGCGCGATCATTTCGTCCGGCCAGATGCTGCTCTGGATTTCGCCAATGTGCGCCTTTTGGAGCAATAGCATGCAAAGACGGCTCTGTCCGATGCCGCCGCCCATGCTCAACGGCAGATGCCCAGCCAGAAGTTCCTTGTGGAAACTGAGTTCCAAACGGCTCTCCTGATGACGTATGGACAGCTGCTTCAGCAGCGCCTCCTGGTTGACGCGGATTCCCATCGACGACAGTTCGAAGGAACGCTTCAGCACGGGATTCCAGACAAGAATGTCGCCGTTCAAGCCATGATGGCCTGGAATACTCTCGGACGTCCAGTCGTCATAGTCCGGTGCACGACCGTCATGCGGTTCGCCGCTCTTCGGCAGAGCGCCGCCGATGCCGATCAGAAACACAGCGCCCTCTTCCTGACACACTTTGTCTTCTCGCTCCTTCGGCGTCAGATTCGGATATTCGGCCTCCAAATCCTCCGTATAATGGAATTTTATCTCTTCCGGAAGGAAAGGCTTGAGCACGGGATAGTCGCGGCAGATAAAGTCCTCGGTACGAAGAATCGCATAGTAGATTCGACGCACAGCATCCTTAAGATACTCCACGCTGCGGTTCTCGTCTGTTATTACCTTTTCCCAATCCCACTGATCGACATACAGCGAATGGATGTTGTCCAAATCTTCGTCGGGACGGATTGCGTTCATGTCCGTGTAGATTCCACGGCCTGGACGCGTTCTCAACGACGCCAGTTTGAGACGCTTCCATTTCGCAAGAGAGTGGACGATTTCCGCGCGCCTCTCGCCATCGCCCTTTATCGGAAAGGAGACGGGACGTTCGACGCCGTTCAGATCGTCGTTGATGCCAGTTCCGGAACGCACGAAAAGCGGTGCGGTGACGCGCTGAAGTTTCAGTTCGAAGGCAAGGTTGTTCTGAAATGACTCCTTGATCTTTCGAATCGCTACTTCAGTCGTCAATTCATCAAGCAGCGGCTCGTAGCCGCCTGGCAAAAGTTGTCGTGTTGACATTGAAAATCCTCGTGAAAATTAAGTTGTGTTGACTACGGAGATTAACCACTCCGCAGGAAATTGTGAAGTCGCATGCGACGAAACGAATAATATGCTACTGATTCCGGACTCTGAATCTGTTTTTTTTACTTTTTTTTCACTTTTTTTCGTTTGCCCTCCGCAATAAGAGAAATCGGAAGAAAACAAATCCGCCAAACGAAATTGCTGTCTTCAGCGTTTTCGGGAAGACGCAGTTCGCCCGACATGCCGCAACGGCGATTCCGTAACGAAAAAAGCCCAACGCGTCTTTTCGTCGTTTTTGGCGAAAAATGCTTCCGCGGAAGCCCAAAAACGCACGTTGAAAATGCAGAAATCAACGCTAGGGCCATTTTAAGGCCCTCTGCTGCATTAGATGCCCTTTTGCGTATATATATACCCTTGCGGTCAGGAAGGCCTAAAATAGGCCGTTTTTTGAAGCCTCTTCTTTTTTTCTTAAGAAAAAGGAAAAAAATGGAAGAATATGGAAAAATATATCAAAAACACGCGCAAGGACGATTTTGAACTGATCGTGTTAGGTCGCCCAAAGCTGCG
>JAKSPA010000120.1 GCA_024405235.1 Lentisphaeria bacterium | reverse complement strand
TAGGCGCCTATGACTTTTCAATACAAATTCCAAAGATTGGACTGTAAATTGTAGGGCGGGGACCTACGAACAAACACACATCACAATATTTTGCTCATTAGCTTGAATCCGTGAAGTTTCCGTGCACTCTCGCACAACTCATTGCATGGCAATTAATTGCGAAAATGTTCAACGTGCGGTCGGCAAGCCGTCATGTTTTCGCTTCAGACATTCAAGCAGTTGCACGACAGCATCGTGTTGAACTTCACGGATTCGGGAGAATTTTCGGAGGATCAGCCGTTTTCCTGCGATTTCAGAATGATGTTGACATATTTCATTCTGGAACCCTCTTCGTCCACTGGAATGGATTCGGTCATGACGTCCGGATCGTCTTTCAGAGTGGTGTGAATGACTCGTCTTTCGGCGGGAAGATATGGTCCGAGACGCTTTGTCTTCTTCCAATGGCGGACTTCCTTTGCGGCATCCAGAGCCATGTGCGTCAGCTGATCGATGGTATCGTCGTCGAGAATAGGTCTGCGTCCGTCTTTTCCGCGTTCGGGAACGGCGCCTGTGCGTCCTGTCGAATAGCCGTCGATTTCCACGGGAACCCATGGAGCATTTTCGTCGTTTTTCTTGACGATTCTGTTGAGAACGAGTTCAAGCGCTTCAAGAGTCTGTCCCTTGCGTCCGATGATGCGTCCTGCATCTTCGCTGGCAATTGCCAGTTTAAATGAATTTTCGTCTGTAGGGACGATGGTCACTTCCGAAGGGAATCCGAGAGTGACGATCATTTTTTCGAGGGCTTCCTTTGCCAGAGATTGCATTTCCTGAGAGGTCATAGTGGTATTTACCGTATTGAATTTTGTAATGGAATTAGGCGGCTGCTTTCTTTTCCAGTTTTTTGAAGCAGAGCATCTGAATGATGGATGTCAACTGGTTCACGGTCATGTAAAGTGTGAGGCCTGCAGGCATGTTGTAGAAGAAGACGACGAAGACAAGCGACATGATGGTCATCATCTTCGCCTGGTTCGGATCGGGCATAGGCTGAAGGCGCTGCTGCACGAGCATTGTCAGTCCCGTCATGATGGCGAGCGGATGGATAGGCAGCCCGAAGATCGGATCCGGCATGGAGAGGTCAGCAACCCACAGGAACGGCGTGTTTCTGATTTCGATTGCGCCTCGGAAGGTATTGAACATAGCGAAGAAGACAGGAATCTGGACCAGCATTGGCAGGCATCCGCCAGTCTGGCTGACGTTGTTTTCCTTGAAGAGCTTCTGCTGTTCGTAGTACATGCGCTGCGGATCTTCCTTGTATTTTTCGCGGAGGGCCTTCAGCTGCGGCTGAAGGGCGCTCATCTTCTTCATGCTGCGTGTGCTTCTCCAGACAAGTGGCATGAAGACGATCTTGACGATGAGCGTGATGAGAATGATTGCAAGGCCGTAGGATGAGCTCCATTCGGCGATGGCGTTCAGCGCCTTGAGAAGAACCTTGCAGAGCCATCCCATCCAGTTGCAGTGCCAGAAGAAGAAGAGATCCATGTTTAGGATGGAGGAGATGCCCTGCCCCATCGGCTCCAGAATCTGATAGCTCTTCGGACCTGCATAGCCAAGAACGGTGATTTCCTGACTCTGTCCACGGGCAAGCATCATCTCCAACGGCTGCTTTGGCAGAACGCCTCCGGCTGCGAAATATCCAGGCAGATTCGCATCGACGGGTTCCCTTGCTGTGAAACCAGCGAAAGGAGCATTCTGACCGTCGATTTTGGATTCTCTGATGGCGAAGAGGAAGTATTTGGATGAAACGCCGACCCAGTTTGCAGGCGTCTTCAGATATTCCGCCTTCCGTCTTTCGTCCATCTTCTTTGTGAGGTCCCTGAGAGTGAGTGTCTTGGCGTCATTCTTGATGGTACGACCGTATGCGGCGCAGCCGGAGAGATATTTGGAGAAGGAGGTGTTTCCTTCGTCTGAGAGGAAGTCAGGCAGCGCTCCGCAGGAGAGAGTCATAGGCGGAAGAATCTCGTCGCTGTAGCCGCAGTTGGTGATCTTCACGGTGTATTTGATGGTGTATTTCGATGCTTCGTCTTCGCCTTCGACCAATTCCCATGATTCGTCGAAGCGGAGTGTCTGCGTGCCGTTGATTCTATGCGTGGTGAGTTTCTTTTCGCTGACTTCTGGCTCCTCGGCTTCGTAGAGCTTCATGCCCTGGGCTCCGAGGCTCATGAACGGCATGGCCTTCTGTCCCATGACGACATTGTCGTTTTTCTTTTCCGGATTCTTTGTCTGGATCTTGTATTTTTCCAGTTCGACGGATTGGATTCCCGCGCCGTTTCCATCAAGAGTGACGCGCATGTATCCAGGAACGTCAAATGTGACGGCAGGACGCTGGACTGCTTCCTTCAGCTGCGCGATCGGTGCGGTTGCATGCTGAATTTCGCTCTCCACAGCGACCTGTTCGGCTGCAGGCTGCGCAGGAAGCGTTTCCGTCGCTTCCGAGCTGACAATAGCAGGCTGGTTTTGCTGTTCAATCGCAATGGCCTTCTGCTGTTTATAAGTATAAATCAGCGTAGCCACCATAGCGATAATGCATACGGCGGCACCAATAATGGAGACGAGATCGTATTTTTTCATTTTGGTTTAGGTGGTGGAACCGGATCCACCAGATTGCCTGAATAAAAGGGATTGCAGCGCAGAATGCGCCATGCGGTGAGCGCCATGCCCTTCCAGAATCCATGGATTTTGAAGGCGTCTATGGCGTAATGGGAACACGATGGCGTGAATCTGCAGACGGGCGGCTTCAATCTTGACAGAGTCCGCTGGTATCCGCGAACGAGCAGAATGCAGACGCGTGCGGCTATTCCGCAATCAGATTCCCTCTGAGTCGCCATTTTGGGATTCGAGTTGCAGGATTCCGATCTTGCAGAGGTTTTTTTGGATTTCCTTATGGACGTCATCCAATTTCGCGTCTTTGATGGGCCGTCTTGGAATCATCAAAATCCAGCATGGTTCAGTGAAGCCAGGGAGACATAATCTCCATGTTTCCCTGAAGAGTCTCCGTGCGCGATTGCGTACGACAGCCTTGAGATCAAAGCGTCTTGAAATCAAAAACGCCGTCCGGGAATGATTATCCGGCGGCGTTTTCAGTACTATGATGACGCTGTATTTGCCGGCGAGGTTGATACCTCCGGCACGAACTGCGTCCAGATGCGCTCGGCAGCGCAGACGGGCGGCAGGTCCGAAGGCCTTGTCGGAAGATTTTCCGCATGACGAGGCCATAGACGGACGCTCCCCTTTAAGCCGACTTACACGGTGAGGCGCTTGCGGCCAACCTTGCGGCGATGAGCAAGAATCTTGCGTCCGTCGGCGGTGGACATGCGCTTACGGAAACCGTGAGTGCGCTTGCGGCTCTTGACGTGGGGCTGGAAGGTCATTTTCATGATGGTAATTCCTTCTGAAAGAGGTTGATATTGAGTGTAGGAAAAAAGTGATCTTGTTCAGGCAAGTCGCATAATATAAACGAAAAGTGCTGATTTTCAAGTCACTTTGCATTCACAAGCCGATGTCAAGGCGCACGACGGGATGATATTCCGCGGAATCATGCGCCGCGACAAAGGTTTTTCCAACGGGTTTATTTGCAGAATTCGGCGTATTGCGATTCGTCCATGAGCGCATCCAAATCGGTTGCGATCACATCCTTTACGATGCAGATCCAGCCTGCTCCTTCGGGATCGTCGTTGAGCGCGGAAGGGTCCTTCTCCAGCGGAGAATTCACTTCGGTGATGTTTCCAGTGGCAGGCATGAAGACGTCGCTTGCGGCCTTGACGGATTCAACCACGCAGAGCTGTTCGTTGCCATGGACGGTCTTTCCTACGGACGGCAGTTCGATGAATGTGATTTCGCCGAGTTCGTCCGCAGCGAATTTCGTGATGCCGACTTTGGCGGTTCCGTTGTCGGCCAATTCGATCCACTGATGTTCTTTGGTGTACTTTTTCATGGTGATTTCAATGTTGATTAATAGGTGCGTTCGTTAATGGTAGCCAAAATTGTTGCGGAAGCGCCGATGGCATCGCCCTGCCCTATCATTCCAAGACATCTGTTGCCGGACTTTGATTGCACGGAGATTCTGTCGATGGATGTATTCAGGAGCTTTGAGAGCGAGAGGCGGATCGCGTTGACATGCGGGCCGATTTTCGGTCTTGCGGCGAAGATGGTGCAGTCCAGATTCACGACTTTCCAGCCGACTTCGGCATTTAGCGCATCTATGACTTCCCGGAGCATTTCCGTGCTGTCGGCATTTTCAAGGCTCGGATCGGTGTCTGGAAACAGCGTTCCGATGTCGCCGACGGCGCATGAACCGAGCATGGCGTCGATTACGGCGTGGATCAGCACGTCAGCGTCGGAGTGTCCGTCTGGTCCACGTCCGTCTTCTGTCGGAATGGTCACGCCTCCGAGAATGCACGGACGGTTCGGAGCCATCGGATGGACATCGTAGCCCTGCCCTATGCGTAGATTTTCCATAACGCGCTATTCCTCCGTGATTTCCGCCAGAATCTTTGCGGCGGCCTTGCGCGCCAGTTGTTTGAGCTCGGCCTGCTGCGGCAATGCGATATCCTGCATCAGAGGAACATCCGCCGATGCGGTGACGGAACCCGTCTTCGGAATAAGATTTTCCCTGGTGGTCTGTGCGGTGTATTCGCAGGTCATTTCCAATCTGTAGAGGACGGTCTGGTACGAATCGCTTTCGCTGTGGCGTGCCTTCGAGTCCCTTGTCTGCGCTCTTGCGACTCTGGATTGCGTCAGCGTGGTGATTTTCACGGAAACAGCCAGCGTTGCGTCGTTTTCGCCAGTCAGCTTGAGGCCAGGCGTATTCATGATATGCTCGCGGAGGGCGTTGTTGAGCAGCGGCGCCAGAGCGTCTTCCTGCGTCAGATTCATGACGTCCATGACGGCAATCTGCCTGCGCGTTTCAGGCAGAGCGGTTCCGAAGTGGTATCTGGCGCAGGAGCTTAGAAGGATTGCTGCCGCGGCGGCTGCCAGCATTGTCTTCATGGTTATTTTTCCTCAGGGAAGTTTTCTTTTAGGAGTTGTTCCGCTTTTTCTCCTGCGGGCGTATCGGAGAAGTCCTTTTCGATGTCCAGGAGGTATCGTCTTGCCACGTCTGGTTTGCGGTGATATTTGACAAGATAGAAGGAGGCGCGTTCCAGCAGTCTTTCCGCTTCGCGTTCGTTGGAGACTTTTATGATCTCTTCCGCCTGGTCGCGTCGTGGATCGTTTGCTCTTGCGAGAGAGAGGAAGCGTCTTGCCTCTCTGATTGCCGCTCTCGAGCGGACTCCGTCGGAGTCTCCATCGGCGGCCATCTTGTCAAGCAGTCTGGCGAGTCCGAATCGCGTATCTGGATCGTTGGGAAGGAGTTTGATGATGTCCTGGTAAGTGTTCACGGCTTCTTCCGGCCTGTGGTCCTTTTCAAGTTTGGCTGCAAGCGTCAATCTGTCGTCGAGGGACTGCTGGATGGCTTCTTCGTGCTTGATGATGACCTTGTATATTTCGATTGCGGCGTCGGGATCCTTGAGTCCGAAAACCGTTCCGTCGCCTTTTTCGTATGCGTCCGCGAGTTCGCGGAGGTGTGCCAGAACGTTTTCAAGAGGGAGGCAGAAGGGGGAGTCGGTGAGGAGCTGGAAGTAGCAGTCGCGGGCGGAAGGGTTCTTGTTTGCGAGCGGGAACTTCGGTGCCTCCAGAGAGATGAAAGC
>JAKSPA010000012.1 GCA_024405235.1 Lentisphaeria bacterium | reverse complement strand
GCTAGAGGGCCTAGAATGGCCGCTGTTGCATTTCATGCCTTTTTGCGTATATATATCCCTTGACGGCAAAACACATCAAAATAGGCCATTTCTGACGCTCTTTTCACACATCAACAGGTTAAAGCTACGATTTAAGGTATTCGTTGAGTTCGCGGAAGGAGTTGCCTCAATTGCCAGAATTGGCGGTGTGCGCTTCAAGGACTTCCAGAAGCGGTGCAGGTGACTTTGACAATCGAGTGCGATGCGCTTCAGGAACCGTGAGTCTGACGGCGAATGTGCGCAGATAATCGCTTTCGAGCGAAGCTCTGTGGTCTTTGTCCTTTTCGAAGAGCCAGTAGTCGTTGTCGCCGCCGTTGGCGATGCGAAGATCCTTTGGAAGGAGCTTAGTGAAGTACGGCATGGCCGCAAGCAGGAGCGCGCCAGGCGGCAGTCCTGCGGCGGTTGCGAGTTCGTCTTCTATCTGCCGCAGTTTCGGCAGAGTCGCGAGTGCGTTGGATAGTCTTGAGAGTCGTTGCCGCGGCCATTCCAGAAGCGCGATGGGTTTGTCGACGGTGTTTTCGACATAGCCATAGCCGTCTGGTTTGATGCAGAGACACGTGCGGTAGAGGCTGCGGTTGGCCAGTGCGGTGCAGTATCGTCTTGCCAGTGCCGATTTTGCGCGATGGAGCCACTGCATCAGCTCGTCGTCGGTCATGGGCCACAGCTTTTCGCTGAGCGCGGCAGGATTGTCGCATAGCAGCAGTTCTTCCTGTATGGCGCGCTGGAGCATGCGCTGCGCTGCGAGCGCTGTCTTGTTGAGATAGCCATGCTGATGCAGGTACGAGTAGAATTTCTGCAGGCGCTTTCCCTCTTCGATGAATTTTTCTTTAAGGGCCAGCCCGCCGACATCAGGCGCGATGATGGTCTGTCGCTGAATGGTTTCGATGGAAGGGCCGCCAGCGAAGCCGATATGGTATGCGTCGCGTTCCAGATAGTCGAGTTTGTCTGTTCCGAGATTTCTGTCGGAGACCCAGAAGGCGAGAGGGTCTTTGCCGTTCAGCATGGAGATCACATCTTCCGAAGAGACTCCGCAGGAGTGTATTGCGGCCGCCATTTCGCTGATGCATTCCTTTCCGCGCTCATGGTGGTTCTTCTGGAGAGCAGGCTCGATCTGATGCGAAAATGGTCCGTGTCCTATGTCGTGCAGAAGCGCAAAGACCTCCAGACGGCGCGTTGAGTCAGAATCCATGTGCTGCAGCTGCGCGGCGAATCTTGTGCGTGCGAGTACGCCAAGGGCGTGTTCGAAGCGCGTGTGCTGCGCGCCTGGAAAGATAAGATCGTTGAGACCGAGCTGACGGCATCTGCGCAGGCGCTGGAAGAGCGGATGCTCCACAATCGGCAGCAGGTCGCCGATTTCCACTGCGCCGTTGCATGGAATGAAGGTCGATTTGGATGACGGACGTGTCTGCGTCATTTCACGCGATAGCAGATATGGTGAACTTCCTGCCCGAGGGCGTTCCATTTGAGTTCGAAATCGGTCTTGACATCCGCCATGTCCGCTATTCCGTCGGAAACGGGTTCATAGATGGAATCCAGTTGAGCAAACATTCTCAGCCAGTCTTCGTAGTATGGCGTGTGGTCTGTGGAAAGGTGGAAAATGCCGCCTTTCTTGAGTACGCGCGGCACGCGGCAGAGAAAGTCGGTGCAGACGAGCCGTCTTGCGGTATGGCCCTTCTTCGGCCACGGATCGGGGCAGAGCAGATGCAGCCTGTCCAGAGAATTCGGCGGCAGCTGATATGATACGAGCGCCAGACTTGTCGCACGCATCGCATGAAGATTAGTTGCGCCTGCACGCAATGCGCGGCGTTCCACGATGCGCAGACGTTCCGAAATGATGTCGTTGCAGAAGACGACGCTTTCCGGATAACGCCGTGCGAGTTCGACGGTGAACCGCCCTTTGCCGCATCCCATGTCGAATTCGACGCGTCGCTCCTGCGAGCCTTCTGGAAATTGCAGCGTCTGCCAAGTGTTTATAAGGTCAATCATGTGCGAAAAAACATTGCGGCGCCATGAGACGCCGCTTTTTGGAACCGAATGGCAAGTGCCTATGCTGTGGTTGCTGGTGTGGTGTTCCCTAAATCCGTGCCGCTTTCGCGACCACGCTAGATGCACTTGTGTCTCTTGAGGAACGCGCGGATGTGAACGAGCGCCTCCTGTATTTCATCCATTGCGGTGGCGTAGGAGCATCTGACGAAGCCCTCGCCGGATGTTCCGAAGGCGCTGCCTGGAATCAAAGCCACATGCTCTTCTTCAAGAAGCTTCGTGGCGAATTCCATCGACGTCATTCCCGTTGACTGTATGCATGGGAATACATAGAACGCGCCGCGCGGCATGAAGCATTTCAGGCCCATGTCGTTGAAGCCCTTCACGATGACATTGCGGCGCTGCTCGTATTCTTCGCGCATGGCTTCGCGTTCTTCATCGCAGTTGTTAAGTGCTTCTGTGGCTGCATATTGCGAGAGTCCTGGCGCGCAGAGCATCGAGTACTGGTGAATCTTCATCATTGCGTCGATGAGATCGTGCGGACCGACGGCGTAGGCAATACGGAAGCCAGTCATGGCGAAGGCTTTGCTGAAGCCGTTGAAGACGATGGTTCTGTCGTGCATGCCAGGCAGCGTCGCAATGGATGGCGAGCGCTCCGCATAGGCCAGTTCGTCATAGATTTCATCGGAGAAGACGAGCAGATCGTGCTTGATCGCGAACTCTGCGACCTTCTTCTTGTCCTCCCATGTCATTCCCGCGCCTGTGGGATTGTTGGGATAATTCAGCATGAGGACCTTCGTCTTTGGCGTGACGGCCTTTTCCAGATCTTTGACTTGAACCACGAAATCGTGCTTTGCGGAAGTCAGCACGGGCACTGGAACGCCGTGGGCCATGCTGACGGTCGGCGCGTATGAGACATAGCATGGTTCGTGATAGAGCACTTCGTCGCCGGGCGAAAGCACCGCTCGCGCAGCGATGTCAAGTCCTTCGGAGACGCCGACGGTGACGATGCATTCGGTGTTTGGATTGTACTTTCCGCCGAAGCGCTTCTGGAAGTATTTGCAGATGGCCTGACGCAGCTTGAGATCGCCTAGATTCGATGTGTAATGCGTGTATCCGCGCTGCAGCGAATAGATTGTCGCTTCGCGAATCTTCCATGGCGCCACGAAATCCGGCTCGCCGATGCCGAGGGATATCACTCCCTCCATGGTGTTGACCAAATCGAAGAAATCGCGGATGCCGCTTTTGGGCAGAACGGCGATGTGTGGAGCGACGCGTGGACGGGCCTGCGCTGCAGAGGAGAGCTTTTTCTCTACGTTCTTTCTGTTACATTGAGATCTTGAGACGTTCATGGCCTTCCTCCTTGTCCATTTCTATTCCAGATTCCTTGTATTTCTTCAGCAGGAAAAGCGTCGCGCAGGATTTTACGCCAGGCTGAGTGGATAGCTTGCTTGCCACAAAATGCGCGACATCCTGCAGCGAGTTCCCTACGACTTCCAGATGCAAATCGTAGCGTCCGCTGACAAGATATGCCGAAACCACTTCGTCGAATTTGCAGATCCGCTGCGCGATGTTGTCGAATCCAGCGTCGCGTTCCGGCTGGATCTGGACTTCGATGATGGCGCGCGTGCCAGTCTCCTGTTCGGGACTGATCAGTGCCGTGTATCCACGGACGGTTCCTTCCGTCTCGAGCTCCTTGATGATGGAATTCGCCTTTTCGACAGTGATGTTCAGTCTGTCTGCGATTTCCTGCGCGGAGATGCGTGCATTGCGTTTCAGCAGTGCAAGGATGCGTGCTTTGTTGGTTGCTTTTGCCATGATGATAGGTATGTATTTGAGTTTGGTTTGTTCGGTGAATCTATTTCGCGTAGTCGTGGACGCGGGTTTCGCGGATTACGGAAACGCGAATCTGGCCCGGATAGCGCATTTCGGTTTCAATGCGTTCGGCGACGTTGCGGGCGAGAACCACGGCTTCTTCGTCGGAGACGACGCTCGGTTTGACCATGATTCGGAGCTCTCTGCCAGCCTGGATTGCATAGCAGTTATCCACGCCTGGGAAGGAATTTCCGATGCGTTCGAGATTCTCCAGACGTCGCATGAAGAGTTCGGTGGTTTCGGCACGTGCGCCTGGACGCGCGGCGCTCAGCGTGTCGCAAATCTGCACGATGACGGCCAGCGCGCTGGTCTTCTCGACCTCTTCGTGATGCGCGGCGACGGCGTTGACGATGATCGCGTCCTCTCCCGCGCGGCGCAGCAGTTCGGCGCCAAGAGATGCGTGCGTGCCTTCCATTTCGTGGTCCACAGCCTTTCCGATGTCATGCAGGAGTCCCGCGCGTTGCGCCATTGTCTGGTCGAGACCTAGTTCGGCCGCGATGCTTCCTGCCATCGTGGCGACTTCGATTGAGTGTGCAAGCACGTTTTGCGAGAAGCTGTATCGGTATTTCAGAGTTCCAAGAAGCTGCGTGATGTTCTGCGGGAATATCAGACCGAAGCGCTCTGAGGCCTCCTGTCCTGTCTTCAGAATCTCCTGAAGCAGTTCTTCATGTGTGGAAGCCACGATTTCTTCGATTCTGGACGGGTGGATGCGACCGTCGCTGATGAGTTTTTCAAGCACGAGTCGCGCGACTTCGCGCCGCACAGGATCGAAGCATGAAATGACGACCGACTGCGGTGATTCGTCAACGAGCAGATTGGTGCCTGTCGCCGCTTCTATCGAACGTATGTTGCGTCCTTCGCGGCCGATGATTCTTCCCTTCATCTCTTCGTTGGGAATTGGAATCGTCGTGGTGGAATGTTCGTAAACGCAGTCCGATGCGCCGCGCTGCATTGCGGAGACCATGATTTCGCGCGCATCCTTGAGCAGCGCCTGGCGGCTCTCCTCCTGCTGTCGGCGGATCATTGCGGCACGTTCCGCACGCATGGATTCCTGCAGCGAGTCCAGAATCTCCTTTCGCGCCTCCTCCGCTGTGAGACCTCCGATGCGCTGCAATTCGCGTTGATTGTTCTTCTCCTTTTCGACAAGAGCGATTCTGACGCTTTCCAGACGCAGCGCTTCATCTTTGTTTGCGGTGTCGCGTTTGTCCAGTTCGGTCAGACGCTCCTGAAGCAGTCCGAGCTTCTGCTCAAGGGAGTCTTCACGCGCGGCAAGCCGCTCTTCCGCTTTGGCAAGTTCGCCTCTGCGCTGTTCGGCAGCGCTTTCGGCGGCCGCCTTTGCCGCCATAGTCAATTCCTTTGATTGCAGTTCCGCCGATTTTATGATGGAAGCCGCTTCGTTTTCAGCCTGCGCTTTTGCGTCGGCGATGGATTTTTCGGCCTGAGCCTTCGCGTCCGCAAGCAGTTTGTCCATGTCATCCTGCGCCTTTTTGCGTGCTGCTCCCAGACGGCCGAGATTTCGGTTGTTGATGAAAATCTGCCACAGCATCAGCAATACGAGCATGACGCTGGCGCCTGTAAGGAACCACAATTGGAGCGTATTGAGCTCCTGCTCCTGTTTGGCGGTCAAATAGCTCTGCTGTGCGAAAGCGAGAAAATTGATTATTTCAGGAAGAGAGAACATATTTGGATGATATCCAACGGGTTGGAGTCAGCAATGCCTGCATCGGCACATCGAAGATGTCCGCCGGCACTTCAGGAAGAATTTGGCAGTCGCGGCAAACGCCGATGGAGATGCCGAACGGGAAATCCGCAAGAAGCCTGTCGTAGAAACCGCCTCCGCGTCCTAGTCTTCTGCCCTTTTGGTCGAACGCGAGTCCAGGCACGAGCCAGAGGGTGTTTTCAGGAAGTCGCGAAGGCGTAGGGCACCAATCGGCTGGTTCGGGAATGTTGTATCGTCCTGCGACGAGACATTCGGTGAGATTGTCCACGCGCGCGAGTACGTATTTGTCATCTATGAAGCGTGGCAGAAAGAGCGCCTTGCCTTGCGAAAGCGCCGCATCGAGAATGGTTTTCAGCGGCAATTCCTTCTGTATCGCAATGTATCCTACAATCGCGGAGGAATCTCGGAAGAGCTTGGACGCAAGGAACTTCTGCCAGCTGCAATCGTCGTGGTCCTGCGTTTCCGCATTGAGTCGCTCCCGCACGAGTTTTCGCAGGGCGCCTTTGGAACGTTCATGGACAACAGTCGTCGGTTCCATCGGAATCGTCCTCCGAGCCGTCGTCGGCCGTCGCAAGGCGTGCGAACGCGACCGTCCGTATGCCGAACGAGCGTTCTTTCAGGAGTCGCCATTTTGATTTGGGCGCCCAAGGCAGATTGCGGACGTCAGTTGCGTGTTCGAGCATGAGAATTGTGTCGTCATTGGCATGTCTGAGCCATGCGGCGTCTTCAAGCAGTTCTCGGCAGCCGTATTGGCCCTGCTGAGTGTGGTACGGCGGATCCGCGAGAATGAGATCGAAGATTTCGTCGTCGGAAAGATGCGACGATGCATTTTTGACATCTTCAGTCCGAAGCAGCGCTTCGCCAGGCGTATTCGGCGCAATTGCCTTCAGCACATTGGCGAGATTTTCGCGAATTGCCGCAGAGTGTCTTGGATCTTTTTCGATCATGACGACTTTTGAGGCGCCTCGCGAGAGCGCTTCCAGTCCCAAAGCTCCCGTGCCTGAAAAGAGATCCAGCACCTTCTTGCCACGCAAATCGCCGAGCGTGGCGAAAAGGGACTCCTTGACTTTGTCCTCCGTGGGACGAATGGCGTCGTCCTGCGGAACCGCAAGCCGGATTCCTCTTGCCCATCCTGAGACTATTCGCATGAATCAGTTCTCCTTGAGATGTCTCGCACGCTGTTTGAGCGTCTCGTGAATGCCGGAATACGGCATCTGGAACGGCTGCGTTCTTCCGCCGCATGCGGGGCAGCGTCTGTCCACTGATTGTCTAGGCAGCTGGAAGACATTGCCGCATTTCTTGCACGTGAGCAGTTTGGAGCGCGAAAGATGCCAATTGTGGCTGTTGAACCACAGCCATTCAAGCAGGAGGAGAATGATGGCGCCAAGGAGAGCCATCAGCATGTAGAGGATTAGGAAACCGGAGAAAGGCATTGTTTATGATGAAATCGGAAATCTGTCAGAGGAAGGCGTGTTTCAAAGAAGCCAGTCCACTTCCAAGACACAGTCCGTCAAGCGTGAGAAGCGTTTAGAGTCTGCGCCGTTTGCATGAAGCGCTTCGCGGAGAGCGCTGACGGCGCACAGATCCAGTTCCGAATTGCCGCAGGAGCCTCTGAGGAGAATTCGCGGCATGGAGAAGCCCGGCCTGTATTGGATTTCAAGACGCGTCGGCGAAAATTCTCCGTTGAAATTCAGACAGCCGCGATTTTTCAGCATTTCGACGGATTCGGCGGAGACCTTCGGCGCGTGTTCCGGAAGAATGGTCCCTCCGCCGACGCGGCGCCATCTGGTCAGAACCATCGGCACTTTTTTTTCGCTCGGCGACGGCGTTGACGTAAAGACGGACAGTGTGAGGAAATCGCTCTCTTCGTTCGGAAGCTCTCCCAAGGCAAGATGAGTTTCGTCAAAAGTGACAGGAGGCAGAAGGATTTTATTGAACGCGTAGGCGGGAAGTTCCGGCGGCGGCAGAGCGTCTTTCCTGTTGAAGCGCGAGAAGCCATCGCCGGTCGGATAGAACCACTGAGATGGCTCGGTCATGGATATGAATTGCCAAAGTGTCTCAGCGCCTTTGACACCTTTCGAGGGCAGGGCGGCAAGCGTCTTGTGTTCGCGCGCGGCGGGCGCCTGCGTAGAGCCTGGCTTGAGAAGCAATAGCGGCAGATGCAGAAGAACCACAACCAGAACCGCTAGAAATATGCGTAGCGATTTGCTTGCACTTCTGCTTTGGGTGGCTCTCTTTGCGAACGCGCGTGGAGGAACCGTTCTAGAATGATTTGTCGTCGTCTGGGACATTGTTCTTTCCCGCGCGAAGGGTATCTCCGCTGGTTGCCATATATGCATTGAAATTGTGTGCACGGGCAATGTCGAAGAGTTGCGCCATTGTACTTAGCGGGACACGTTGGTCGGCATAGAAGACCACGATTTTATTCTCGTGGCTTTGATTATCTGCGCCCAGATCCTTAAGCGCGGTTTCCAAATCTTCCACGCCTTTGAGCATCTGCGCATTGAAGAAGAGTGTTCCGTCGGCCGTCACGGTGACGACCAATTTTGAAACAGGCGTGTTTTCTTCGTTGCTGAATTTCGGCAGTTCAATGGTGGTTCCTGGCAACGGGATTCGCTGGCTGCTGATGAGAAAGACTGTCAGAAGCACGAAAAAGAGTCCGAGGAGGCCAATGACCACTGGGAAGTTGGAGACTGTCCCTTTTCGATTGGTTCGCCACTGGTAGAACATTCCTGTCGGCCTATTTATCTTGTTCGGTGAGATTTTCTTCCGTCGGCGGCGGATTGTGCGTGAGGAAGAATGTGATTTCGGCCGCGGCCTTGCCCATTTCCTCAAGGATGTGGTCGCTCTTCTCCACGAGAACCGCATGGCAGAGCTGGCATATCAGAGAGGCCAGAAGTCCCGCGGCGGTGCAGAGCAATGCGATTCGGACATCTCCTGAGAGTTTGTCGAAGCCTGGCGCGGTTTCGCCGCCGAACTTTTCGAAGATGTTGCTGATGGAGGCCAGAGTTCCGATCAGACCGACGATCGGGAGGGTGTTCGCGAAAGAGGCAAGAAGCTTCAGATTGCGCTCCACACGCGGCACGAGCAGCATTCCAGTCTCTTCTACGGCGTGCCTGATCGCGGCTTCGCCGTCATTCCAATGCTCGATCGCGTTGCGGAAAATCTCGCCGACGGGACCTGTCTTGGAGTCGCAGTTTGCCACGGCTTCCTTGACTCTTCCGCTTCTGAGTTGGTTCAAAAGTCCGCGCAGTAGTTCGAATGTGTCCACTTTCGCTCTCCGCAGATAGAGGAATCGATCTGCCGCTATGACAAGTCCGACAAGCGTCAGGAATGCCAGAACAAAAGCGATTACATTCGGAATTTTGTAAAGTGTTTCTGCCATTTTCAGAGAAAATTAACGGTCGATTGCGAAACTATGGCCGTAGAGCGATGCATCACTTGACGGTCGGAGCCTTGATTTCCTCGGCGCGCGGAATGAAGCGCTCCATGGGAATTTGCTGGAATTGCGCGAGATTTTCCGCCAGCTTGAGGGTCTCGGGATTGGCGGCCAGACTGCGGCCGATGACGCCAACTGCGGTTCTGCGCATCTGGTCGAACGGCGGCAGACCACGGCGCAGCTCGGTTCCGCTGGCCATCTTCATGAAACTGTCGTAGATGGATTTTGCGGTCAGCGTCAGACCTTCGAAGGATTGGAATTCGTCCGACTGTTCGCTGTCTGCATAAGCCAGAATCGTGTAAGCCTGGAAGAGATAGCTGTTGATGGTCTGTTCGGCGGTACGATGGCTCGGATCGGTAAGATCTTCAGCAAGTTCCTTGACAACAAAGTCTTCTAGTGACACGTTGTTCGGAACGCGTCCATGATTGAAGCTCGCCTTCTTGGCATAATCGAAGTAGTTCTGCGACTTCTTCTTGTAGCCGAAGATGTAGAGACGGACGATTGCGTCCACGAGGAAGTTTCTGAAAGCGCCGTCCAGATTGTTTCCCTGGAATTCGGCCATTGTGTCTTCGTAGGCTTTCTTTGCGGAATCGGCGAGATTGAAATTCGGCTGGAACTGGATGGTCTTGAGATCGCCTTTGAGATAGAGCAGTTTGCCGGTTGAGAATGCGGCATTGAGCGATTGGAAGATCATTCGGTCGCACTGGAGGCGCTTGAATGCGGCTGCGGGATCCTGCCACATGTCCAGACCTTTCTGCGCCCAATAGATGGCATGCGCTTCAGGAAGACGCCAGTCGAATTCTCCGTAAAGTTCGTTCAGTCGAATCATGAACGCGGGATCCAGGCGGTATTTGTAAACCATCCAGCGGTGACGCAGGCAGAGTTCGACGTCCTGCGTGATGCCTGCTTCGTCGAAGGCTTCGCGGAAGCGCTGCGGTATGGTTGCCGCATCGCGGAACTCAAGTTCGAGTTTGGAGAAGTCGGCGTTGTTTTCGGTAAGGATTCTGCGGTAGTCGGCCGCGCGGGTGTCCAGAACGGCAAGGAGTTTGGTTTCGTTGAGAGGCGCCTTGTCCAGAGTCTCCCACTGGAGGAAGTAGTCGCCGAAGAGACGGATCATTTCCTTCGCCCATTCGACCTTATAGTAGCGGTTGGCGTCGTCGAGATCCTGTCCCATCTTGTGCTGGAAGATCCATCCGAGCTGGCGGAAGAGGTCGGGATCGTTCGGATTGTATTCGAGCGCTTCGTCTCTGATTACTTCCAGACCGCGCTTGACCCAACGCCAGCGGTCATCGAAACCCGTGAATTTGACGGAGACGTTGTACGACATGTTCCAGCCAAGGAAGGCGTGCGCGCCAGTGAAGCGCGGCTGGAGCTTGACGATCCAGTCTGCCAGCTGGACCATTTCGTAGTACTTTCCTTCGTCCTGCATGCGGCTGGAACGCAGCCACAAATAGTCGGCGAGAATGCCGCGGAAGCCGCCGAGCGCGACGCTTGTGAATGCGACCACGGGCGGCGCATTTTCAAGCGGCGCGTTGTCGGTGAGGTGATATTCCGAACGCAGACCGTTCATGCGGTTCTGCAGATAGGAGAGCGTGCATAGGAGCAGTACCATGACCAGAAGAATGGTCAGGACTCGTGAGAAGCTGCTTTTCATGTTCGGTATTATATATGGAAATGAGTGGTTTTTCTAGGAAATTCTACGGACGACAAGACCGAGTTCGCGGCGATAGAGGCAGATGATTCCGACCAGTGCCAGAATGCCGCTGCGGACGATGATGACTTTCACGAACGCCCATAGGAGAACGGACGTTTCGACAAGACGGCCGTCGGCGAGTTTGCCTGTGCAGGCAAGGTCATCGACTGTGACAACAAGCGCCTGAACGCCCTGAGCCATGTAGTGCGCTGATTTCTCCCAGAGGTTCGCATACATGAATGTGCCGTCGCCGCCGCGCAGAGGCGCTTCCAACGCGTAGGGAACCACGCTTCCGATGACGATGTATGCGATTGCGACGAATACGGCCACCGGCGTGGAGAAGAGTGCGCCGACGGTGGTTCCGAGGGCGGAGAGGAACGCCAGCTGGAAGAGCGCCATGAGCATGGTGCGCAAGTAGTTCTCAAAGAAGGACGCCACCGGGCAGAGAAGCACGGGACCATCCGCATATTGGAAGACGGAGGTCATGTTGCGGACCAGTTTTTCGTAGTCGTTCTGGGATTCTTCATCCTCTGGAATCGTCTCTTTGTCTGGAAGCATTTGGTCGCCGTAGTTCTTGAATAGGAGCTTGACGGAATTGTTTGCATCGCTGTCGACAAGCATGTTCGCGAAAATCGGCATCTGGTTCAGCTGAAGAATCGTCTGTCCCTCGGCGTTCTTTTCCTGATCGGCGGAAATTGTGGAGAGTTCCTGCCATGAGCCGCCGGGCATGATGAACGGGTTGCCGTCAATGGCGGAGAACCAAACTTCGGGGACTGCGCCTGTGCGCGGCAGCGCGGCGCCGTTTTCGTCGGAATAGACTTGGAAGCCGAAGTCGATAGGAATCTGTCTCTGGTCCGTGTTGGAAGTACTGTTGGAGTACATTCTGAAGCGCAGATAGAGCACGGGATTGTTCTTCGGCAGAACGACGTTCTCGTAATTCCACGAATGCGTCTCGCCCGGCTTGATGGTCAGATTGCGCATGGCGTTTTCGAGCAGTTCGGACATGATGCCCTTCTTGACCGCAAGTTCGTCCATTCGGATGTCGACCGTGCCTTCGCGCACGCGCTTGTCATATTCTTTGACGACCTCTTCCGTCAGATTTGGAGGCACAGGGCTGAATTCGCGCCGTGCGACGAGTGACTCCTGTCTGAGGCGCCGCATGTCTTCATCCGTGAAGAGTCCAGTCTTGTGGGCGTGATTGAGTCTGATGAAAGTCAGACCATAGATTATGAACATCGAAATGATGAGAATAAGCGCGTGCATCAGGAAGACGCCGACGAATTTGCCAAGCCAAAGTTTCCATTTCGGGCATGGTTTCGTGACGACCATGTGGACCTGATAGCCCTCGATTTCGCTGGAAATCAGAGAGCAAGCCAGCCAGAGGCATGAAGCGGAGACAAGCGCGATGACGAGATTGAGCGAGTATGTCAGCGAAACCTGCACCAGACCCGTTGCCGTGTTGTCGCCTCTGATGGTGAGAGGCAGTCCGATGACGCAGAGCAAAATAAGTGCGAACAGCACGATGAAGACTTTAGACCGCACGGAAGAGCGGATAGTCTGTTTAAGAATTGTGTTGAATGCTTTCACGATTTTTTCTCAATTATTGATGATGTTGTTATTTTCGTAGACAAATCGGTTATTTGCGCATCATGCCGCCTGAAAGCTGCGATGCCAATGCCGTCGCGCCTGTCGCTCTGAGAATTTCCAGCGCGAAATCCAATGCGGCGGCGGGACCGCATGCGGTTAAGATGCGTCCGCTTTTCTGTATGAATTTTCCTGTGTATTTTCCGCCGGCGATTTTCGATTCGAAACCAGGATAGCAGGTGTATTCCTGTCCGTCAAGCAGGCCTGCCGCTTCAAGGACAATCGGCGCGGCGCATATTGCGCACACGTATCCGCCTGCCTCGTAAATGCTTCTCGCGGCCGAAAGGCATTCTTTCGATGCTGCCAGATTTGCCGCGCCCGGCATGCCGCCTGGATAGTACACCAAATCGAAATCCGCTGGATTGACATCTTCCGCGCGAAGGTCGCAGAGGACTTTCACGCCGTGGGCGCCTGGAATCAGATTGGACGAATCCGCCTGGACTCCAGCCAAGACGACGTTTACGCCAGCGCGTCGAAGGACATCGACTGGTGCAAGCGCTTCGAGTTCCTCGAAGCCTGGTGCAAGAAAAATCAACGCGTTTTTGAGCATGGAGAGAGATTTGAGCGGTTTATATTAAAGAAAATTACGAATTTTCGCGGGAAAGAGGGTTCTTGGATGCATTTTCGCGTCCAAAATGCTTGATTTTCCGCAATCATTCTGAAAAACGTAACAATATAGCATTCTTTTCGTGGAGAGTCGCATGACAATGAAACAGAGTTTTTCACAATACATTAGTACAAGAGGCGGAATCGCACCGATCAACTTTACTGATGCTGTAATGATGGGACTGGCAACCGACGGCGGTCTTCTGGTTCCGTCCGCAATTCCTGTGATTTCAGAAGAGACGATGGAATCATGGCGCGCGCTGTCCTATCCGGAACTCGCATTTGAAATCATGAGGCTTTTCGTCGGAGATGCAATTCCCGAAAGTGATTTCAAGGCGCTTGTCGATGCATCATACGCGACCTTCGACACGAAGGAAGTCGTTCCGATCAGGGCCGCTGGAATGAGCGGACTATACATCGCCGAACTCTATCACGGACCGACGCTGGCCTTCAAGGACGTCGCGCTGCAGTTCCTCGGCAATCTCTTTGCCTATGTGCTGAAAAAACGCGGCGGACGCCTTAACATTCTTGGCGCGACCAGCGGAGACACAGGCAGCGCCGCAATCCACGGCGTTCGCGGAAAGGACGGAATTGAAATCTTCATCATGTATCCAGAGGGACGCGTCAGTCCGCTCCAGGAGCTCCAGATGGCGACGGTTCCGGACTCCAATGTCCATTGCATCGCAATCAACGGCACATTCGACGACGGACAGCGCGTTCTGAAGGAGGTCTTCAACGATCTTCCATTCAAGACGTCCATGCATCTCGGCGCCGTGAATTCCGTCAACTGGGCGCGAATTCTTGCGCAGGTCGTCTATTATTTCTGGGGAAGTTTCCGTGTGCAGGAGTCTTTGCAGGAACGCAAGCCAATCCAAGTATGCGTGCCGACTGGCAACTTCGGCGACATCTTCGCAGGATATGTCGCACGCCGCATGGGCGCGCCGATTCGGAGGCTGCTGCTTGCGACGAACGAAAACGACATTCTCTCGCGATTCTTCAACACGGGCGTCTATTCGCGCGGAGAAGTCCATCCGACGCTGTCTCCTTCCATGGACATACAGGTCGCGAGCAATTTCGAACGCTACCTCTATTACCGTGTCGGAGAGGATTCCGCAAAGGTGAAGGAGCTCATGGAAGGCTTTGCCAAAGGGCAGAACATCTGCATCGATGGAAGCGACGACGCATTTGCCGCAGGTTGCGGAAACACGGCCATGACGTTGGCCACAATCCGAAAGTACTGGACTGAGCACAAGGTCCTGCTTGATCCGCACGGCGCCGTCGGCGTCGCCGTGGCTGAGGCGAAGCCGCTGGAAGGCGTGACGACGCTTTGTCTGGAAACGGCGCATCCGGGCAAGTTTCCCGCCGCAGTGGCGCAGGCCGTCGGCGACGAATCGCTTGCAGTCCATCCTGCACTGGAGAAGCTCAAGGGCCTTCCGCTTCGCAAGACGATTCTGAATCCGGAGCGCAAGGAAATAGAGGATTTCATGAAATCCATACTCGAATAGGCGGCGTGAAATACGCGCCGATTCGTGCAGAAGCACCGAGAGGACATTTTGCCAATGTCGATGACCTCCCCCAGTCTCTTTGAGCATGCGCGGAAGGAGCGCCTCAAGAAGGAAGCCCCTCTTGCGGCAAGAATGCGCCCGCGCACCTTGGAGGAGTATATCGGCCAGAAACACATTCTGGCGCCTGGAAGGCTTCTGCGACGCGCCATTCAGGCGGACAGGCTCTCGTCCGTCATCTTCTACGGCCCGCCTGGAACAGGCAAGACCACGCTCGCAAGCGTGATCGCGAATACCACCAAATCCGCGTTCGTGACGCTTAATGCCGTCATGACGGGACTGCCTGATCTGAAGGCCGTTACCGCCGAGGCGCAGCGCCGTCTTGGAGAATATGGCCAATGAGTACAGTGCATATAAGAGGGAACAGAATTACTGTGACTTTGATGATATTCTCAAAGAGAAATAATCAAGGCTCAACGGGAAAGGTGCACGGGAGG
>JAKSPA010000119.1 GCA_024405235.1 Lentisphaeria bacterium | reverse complement strand
CGACGGCGAACGCGAGAAATTCGGTTCCATCGGAAAGGCGCAGGGCTATCTGATGCAGCGTCTTTCCGATGCGCTGCAGGGCTATTTCCAGTTTCTGGAATTGTCCATCGTGATTCCGCCTTATTCGCTGAATCGACACACTTGTCTCGATCCCGAAATCCGCACGTATTTCGACGATCTGATGACGACGCTGCCGGCGCACATTCCAATCGTCTGGACAGGCGCGGAGATTCTCAGCCGTACCGTCACGAAGGAGGATTTCGAAACCTATTCGTCTCTGATTCCAGGCCATGGACTCTATCTGTGGGACAATTCCATCTGGCTCAATACGCCATGCTACCATTGGGACACAAACTTCTACGACGGCTTTGAAAAGGACTCTTGGAATTCATTGATCTTCGTCAATTTCCGCAACCATTGCTTCCTCAGCGAGGCGATTTGCGCGATGACCACCGGCGCCTATCTCTGGAATCCGCACGACTTCCAGCCGCTTGAGGCCTATCGCATTGCATACGAACGCAAGACAGGCGACGATTTCGGTCCCATGGCGGCCTGCGTGCCTGATTTCAAGCAGCTGCGCTACTGTACGGACACGGCGTTGCAGAAGAAACTGGTTCCTGAATTGGAGCAATTGGTTCCGAAGGTCAAGAATTCGGAGATTCGTCAGCCGATGGAGTCGCAGCTCAAGAAGATGCGTGCGGTGATAGATGCCAATCTTCCGGAAATCAATCTGCCGTTCTTCGGAAAGGAACCCGTGCTTGATGGAAATCCCGACGATGAAATTTGGAAGCAGGGCGCAGAAGTCACATTGCAGTATCATGATAAGACGCTGCCGTCTGAAAACAACCGCGCCATTCTGAAGATGGGCTGGACGCGCGAGGCATTCTACATCCTTGCCGAATGCCGTTCTTCCAAGCCTCTGGTTTCCCGCCAGAAGCTCCGTCCGCGTGATGATCGTGTATTCGAGGCAGACGACGTGCTGGAGTTCTTCCTCTCCAACCGCTACAACTACTCCTATCGACATCTCGCATTGGATTTCGAGGGCCACATCTGGGACGCGCCGAAGGATCCAGACCATGCAGGCGAATGGAATCCCGACTGGCAGTTCGCCATTTCCAGACCGGACGAAATGACGTGGATCGCCGAAATCCGCATCCCCTTCAAGGACCTCTGGCTGGATGACAACGAGAACAGCATCCAGCCGTTCAACGGCTTCCAATGGCACATCAATATCTGCCGCGAACACCGAAAGGGCGGACAGACGCTACAGTCGTGGAGTCCGCCGGGCTTCCATGAGCCGCGTGTATTCGGTCTTGTCAATTTTGTTGAGTAATCCATTATAAAAAACAATCGAACAAATCATGAAGACAAATTTCAAACTCATTCTCTTCGTTATGAGTGCTGTGGCTTGCATGTCAGCATATCCCGCTGTTACAGGCTATGTCCGCTTCGACAAGAACCAGAATGGCTGGCCTGACGACGACGATCCGAAACTTGCGGGAATGCTGATAAGCGATGGATTCGGTTTCGCCGAGACGGACGAAAACGGCAAATACACATTGAATCTCAATCCCAAAGCAAAGACCATCTACGTCCAGCGCACTGACGAATATACTGCGGATGTCACAAAATTCTGGCATCGCATCACTCCAGGCCGCCAGACATACGATTTCCTTCTGGAAAAGGCGCGTCCAGTTGATGGCGACACGCTCACGATGGTAGTCATCGGCGATTCCGAGACGCAGGAGAGCCTCACGCCTGGCAACCTCGGCTACATGAAGCAGATGCGCACCTATGTCGCGAACCATCCGGAGGTCAATCTGTTCATCAATGCAGGAGACATCAGCGCTGGCTCGCCGCTCGGCATGGAAACGCAGCGCGATTTCATCAACCAGTTCACCATGGGAATTCCTGTCGCATACGCCTGCGGCAATCACGACATTGATTTCCGCAGCAGATGCTACTATGGCGACAACTGCCCCTTCGGCGCCGTTTTCGGCCCATGGTGGCAGTCCTTTGAACTTGGCGGCTATCTCTTCGTGATGGTGCCCATCTACAACAGCTGGGGCACTCCCATCTCCTATGACATGCTTGATTGCGGCGACTGGCTGAAGGCGCTCTGCGAACGCTATCCCGACAAGAAGAAGATCATGTTCTGCCACGATTTGCCCGATCTGGTCGGATACAAGATGGCGACTCATTCTGGCGATATCATTCTGGACGACGAGAATTTCGTCTGCACGATTTACGGTCATAAGCACATGAACATCGTGAAGAAGTATCCCTCCGGCCGCAAGGCATTCTGCGTCGCAACGCCCAACAAAGGCGGCGCGGGCTGCTTCACGCAGTGCTTCCGCGTGGTCCGCATCAACCGCACGACCGACAAGGCGGACAGCGAACTCATCTTCAACAATGCCGTGAATCATCTGGCACTCATCACGCCAACTGCAAACAGTTTCCTGCAGGACGCCGACGGCAAGGTGATCATCACGGCGGACGCATCCGACGGCGGCGACGAAATAACTGCTGTCAGCGCAAGCCTCAATGGCTCTGAAGCCGTCGCGTTGGAAAAGACCAGCGAGGCTGCCTGGCAGGGCGCTACTTTTTGGGCGGTTCCATTGGATGGAAGCGTAAAATTGACTGCAACCACCAAATCCGGCAGGACCTTCTCGCAGGACTTTCCTGTGAACAACGCCTCTGAGCCGAAAATCAACTGGATCAAGCAGTTGCCTGCAGATGTCGCCATGGCGGATCTGCAACTTGTCAACGGTCTTCTGATCGTTGCCGCGGCAGATGACGTGAATGCGGAAAACGGCGGCATCTACGCGCTTGATCCTGAAAACGGTGAAATCGTCTGGTTCTACAGAAGCGGCTTCGGCATCCGCAACAATTTCGCCACCGACGGTGCGCGCATCTTTGCTATCGACACGCGTGCGAACATCCATGCAATCGACGCTGCGACTGGCGAACGCGTGTGGCTGAACCCCTCCGATCCGACCATCGTCAGTCCATCCGCCTCCGGCCTTGTCTGTCACAATGGCATCGTAGCAGGCGGCTATGGCCGTCATCTGCGCGGCATAGATGCGAATACAGGCAAGACGCTTTGGCGCAACACCTTCTGGCAGGTAGAGGAGCGCACTCCAGCGGAGGACAAGCTTGCTGTCGCGGGCGACAGCGTCATCGTGCTTGCGCGCCTGAACGGCGTATATCGCCACGATTTGAAGACCGGCAAGGTCATCTGGTTCTCCAAACAGTGGCTGCCGAATGCCACGACGCTTGTTGACGGCGAAAACGTGTGGCTCATGGGTTCCAACAACAATGTTGTGAAATACAATCTGGCGGATGGAAAGGTCCTTGGCGAAATCAAGCCCTTCCCATGCAAATCCACAACCGCCACACCCGTCCGTCTTGACAATGGTATGCTGCTCGTCGCTTCTGGCGACAAGGGACTTGGCGCCATTGACTTGAACACCAACAAGGAGGCATGGCGCTTCCAGGGCAGAAATTGTCTCTTTCCGACTGGCGACTACATCGTTGGAAATCCGTACGCAATCACCGCAACGCCGATGGTTGACGGCGACGAGTTGTGGGTTGCTTCCAACGATGGATATCTCTACGAAGTCGATCCTGCCAACGGCACGGCGCTTCGCGAAGTCCGCATCGGAATGCCTATTCTCAACAAGCCGTGCACGGACGGCAGTCGCATCTTTGTCTCAGATTGCTGCGGTCGTATCGTGTCCGTCAGCAAATAAGATTTCCCGCAGCAACGGAAAATTCTCTGATAACTTAAACGAAAATGTCAATGTCATCACCAAAAACATACAAGTGCGGTTCGCTTGAATACACAATGCCGCAGCTCGTCATGGTAGGCTTCTGGCTGCTTTTCGGCGGCTTCGTCCTGAGCCTCGGAATCTCCATGCCGTCGAGACTGCTTCCGATTCAGCTGCAGGAACTCGGCGTGAGCGACAAGACGCGAATGCTTCTGCTCTCCACGATCGGCGGCATTCTCAACATGACGGTCTGCCCGTACATCGGATTCGTCTCCGATCGCCATCGTGGCCGCTGGGGCCGCCGCATTCCCTATCTCTTCAAGTCCATGCCGCCAATCGCCATCTCGCTGATTCTCTTCGGCCTCAGCGGGCAGTTCGGCGGCAAGCTTGCGTCGATGGTGGCGCCATGGTGGCAGTCGTCGCCTGCGACCATGACCGTGCTCGTCATCTCAGCGACGATGATGCTTTTCCAGTTCTTCCGCATGTGGTCGGATTCGGTCATCTGGTACATCTTCAACGACATCATCCCGCCGGTGTTCTTCGGCAGGATCATGGCGCTCTACAACATCGGCAACACGCTGAGCGTGGCGCTATTCAACTACTTCGTCTTCCCGTATGCCCGTCATCATTCGACTGTCATCTACATCGCGACAGGCATCCTCTATGCCATCGGCATTTCGCTGCTGTGCTATTTCGTCAGAGAGGGGACCTATCCGCCAGTCGAAGACAGTGGCGCAGACGAGCCGAAGTCGTTCGTCGGTTTCGTCAAGAACTCAAAGAACAAGTTCATGGAGTTCCTAAAGGAGTCCTTCTGCCATCGTCTCTACGTTCTGAAATATCTTCTTGCCACCGTTCAGGCGCTTGCGGGCACAATCGGAATCTACTACTTCTACTTCTTCTGCGAAATAGGCTTCTCCGATGCTGAAATCGGTCACATGGAAGGCATAAAGACGATCATATCCACCATCGGAATGATGATCGCAACCGTGCTTGCCTCGCAGCTTGTCAACCGCTGGCATCCTGTCCGAATCACCTTCTATTCCGTCTTCCTCTCCTTATCGGGAACGATGATTCTCGGCCTGAAGTACCTTTTCGGAACGCTCCCGCCGACCATCTACATGATTTTCGCGATCGTGGTGACAGGCACAACGCTCTTCAGCGGCGCGCTCACAAGCATCTGCGGATTGCCTACGGAAATGATGGTCTTCCCGAAATCGCGCTTCGGCTCGTTCTGTTCAATGCAGGCGCTGCTTCGCTCGACCATCACGACCATTCTCGGCCTTGGCGTCGCTGCATTCTTCGACTTCCTTGCTGGATGCTATCCTGAACATCCTGAATTCCGCTACCGCTACGTTCCCGCATTCGCGCTGCCATGCTGCATTCTTGTCTTCATCGTCGCGTATTTCTTCTTCCGCGAATGGCAGAAACTGGGCGGCTATGACAGCTACAAGTGTCCCGCCTCTTGGGAGAAGGACGGCTTTGAAAAGCTTGATATGCCGAAGCCGACATACATGACTGGACGCAATGCAAGACGCACGCTGATTCTCTTCGACCTCTGCTTCGCCATCGCGACAATCGCGTTTGCAGTGTATCCGCAGGCCATCGGTTTCCTGCGGCCCTCGAATGTCCCTCCGGAAAGCATCATCTTCTGGCCGATGGTGCAGATTCTGCTTACCGATGTCGTATGGTTCTTTGTCAGACGAAAGATCTCAAAGAATGCACGCGCCGCCGAAGAGGCCGGAGAGACAGTCAAATACGGTCTGCATCCAATGGCTGCGTTCGTATTCTTCCTCACACAGTACGGAACCATCGCGGCACATTTCTGGTGCTGCTACTACAGCGACGGAATCTTCGAGAAGGCTGGACTCAATCTCTCTGCCGCATCGCTTCTGGCTCTTGTCATCATTCTCGGAGTGCTGAATTTCCTTGAACGAAAGCCGAAGGAGGCTTAGGAAACTCGCACGTTGATGAAACGCAGAGTCGCAGAGAGTTTTTCCCAAAAGCTATGTTCCCCAAGAGGGTAGGAATCAAGCCGCATTGGGCGCAGCACAATGCGG
>JAKSPA010000118.1 GCA_024405235.1 Lentisphaeria bacterium | reverse complement strand
TCTGCATTCTGCATTCTGCATTAATTGAGAATTGAGAATTGAGAATTGAGAATTGATTCTGCATTCATAATTCATAATTCATAATTAGTTCTTTGCGCCCTTCCAGGGCGCTCTGCAACGTTTCCGCCGCTGCCCTTCCAGGGCGCGGCGGTGGATTCCATCGGCGACACGCCCCAGGGTTGCGCACGCCTTCGGCGTGCTTACCCTGGGCTACCATATTGCGCCCCCTCCGGGGGCTTCGCCGCTTCGCGGCTAAAATGCCCTGGCATGGCAAAGGTTCTTATCAGACAGTGCAGGGATTTGTGGCACAAATACGCAAAAGGCCTTTGCATTGAAAAGATTATTTTAGTGCATATTGTTTGGGATCAATAGAGTATGAATTATTCAGCAGGTACTATCTATTCCGTGCCTCTTCGCGCCACTGATTCAGAGTCTCTTCGCTCACGCCATATTTCAATGCGGTGTCTTTAATCTCCTGCTCCTTCTCGGGCGAAAGATCCATTCTGAATAAAACTCTAAGACACTCCTCATGGAAGCGCTCGCGATTTTGCTCCATGAGGCCGTCGTCTATTTTGCGCTTCAGATCAGCAGGGACTTCGCATTTGATTTTCTCAAGCTCCTTGACTAGGTCCTGCGCTTTTTTGTAGTTCGTGTACTCAATCTGACTTCTCACTTCCGGAACAATGGTCTCGACGACCATACTGCGCATCTCGTCAAGCAGTTCAGCGTAGATGCCTCTCTTCTCCGCATCACTGACAAACGCCACCATCTTCGTCATTCCATCCTCTGTAAACATTGTATTGTGCAGCATACGCAGATATTTTATTCTGGCAGCCGAACGAAGCTGTCTTCGCCACTCCTCGACCAACTCCTCATCTGCGTACATCATAATAGCCTCGTCCAGAACCCCTTCCGGATTGCCATACGCAAAATCCTCGCGTCCCATTATCTGCCAGACCTTGCGCTGGAAATACTCATTGAAATTGTCGTAGAACTCCTTCCTGCACTCCTGAACAAACTCCTCTGAAGTGCTTTCCTTGGAGATTTCCTCAAGGATGGAACACGCCAGCGGGAAACGCCCATTGAAAATAGCCATGATCAAACGACTTTTCTTTTCAAAGAGATCTATTTTATTCAGCCTGCTCTTCACATCGTCGAGCATTTCCTTTTTTGCTCCAATTTCTTCTAGTTTCGAATAAAAATATTCAATTCTACTTTTGTTTTTGTGTATGACCTCTATCTCCTGCACCATACCATATATCCTGGCACACAACGCCTCTCTGTATTCTTCCTCCAATTTCTTCAACTCGCCTTCGTCAACTCCCAAATACCTCAACCTGTCCAAGGCGTGATTCCCCTGATATAGATTACTAGAATCCTTAAGCATTTTTCTGAATTCGGCGATCGCGTTTGCCTTTTTCACCTCCTGCAGGTCATCGATCTTCTTCCGAAGAGCCTCCTTGTCAAAGACGAATTCCTCCATGTTTTGCATGATATTCTGCACGCGATTGTAGTCTCTTTCCTCCCGACACTGTTCAATCAGCTTGTCGAAACGTCTCAACAGAGCTTTCGAGAACTCTTTCTCAACGGCTTTCTTTTCATCATATACGAACTTCTTGGCGAATAAATTGCACGCAAAATCCATATATACATAGATATTGTCTGCTTTTTCAAGTTCCGCCAGTTCCTTGCGATATGCGGCGGCCTGCAATTTCGTCGCCTCCTGCCAAAATGCTTCAAAATCTTCTTTCTTCAGATGGCCCTCATCATGCAGTGACCATATTATATTCAAGATATTGTCATATTCACGACCCATTCTTGGCTGATTTATCTGCTCACGAATATACTTAAGCCAACTCTTGTACTGCTCTGGAGACATGACCGGACCGGCTGATTCCTTCTGCGCGACGGAATTCTTTTCCGTGGTCTGAGCCTCCTGAGAATAGACGCAGGACAATTCGCAAACAAGCAACACAGCAAACAGAATTCTATAGAAACGCATCCACGTACTAGCAGTCATAGTCTCTCCCTTTTGTCAAGAGTGGTAAAACAGCCGTCGGAAAGTCATGGGAACTCCCATCGCCCTCCGCAAATCATAGACAATATAATGTCTATTCAAACAAAAGTCGCCGAAGAAGTCTGACAGCATCTTTGACCGACAACTCGCGCTACTCCTGACCACCATTGCCAAGACGTCTGAAATATTCCTGCGTCTGAGGGCGGTATTTTTTCGGCGGCGGTGCACTCTGCCTCACAGCGTTCATCACACCGCTTCCCATGAGCCTTGCGAGTTCTTCACGCAGGAACGTCCGTGCCGCCTGCATCGCAGCCAGCGCCTCATCGCGCGTGCCCTGCGCGACAGATGAGCCAAGGGCGTTCAGTTCCTCCGAACGGAAGCGCTCCGCGTATTCAAGAAGCGCCTGAGCGGCGGCATCCTGCCGCGCCTTAATCTCTGCGCCGTCCATGGCCTGCGCCAACGCCTGCGCACGCTGCTGTATTTCCTCCAGAGCCTGCTGTAGCTCCTCTGGCGTGAAGCGCGGCAGCGCATCGTTTGCCGACGACAATTCGTCCCTCCACTGTTCCAGCGCTTCGGCAGCCTGCTTCTGGCTCTCCTGAGCGCGATCAAAGCGTCCGTAAAGCAACGCGTTGTTCGCACGAGTCTGTGCCTTCTGGAGCTGTTCCGAGATGCTGCTCTTCAGCGCTTCGGCGAGCGCTCCCGATGCGTCTGGATACTGTCGCGACAAACTTCTGAGAGACGCCACCGTTTCGTCCTTGAAGCTCTGGCTCCTCCTTTCCAATTCCTTCTGCGCATCCTTCGCCGCACGCCTTTCATCGGCGGAAGCGCCCTTCTCGCCGTATTCGCGCGACTGTTCAGCAAGCGCGCGCTGTTCTTTCGCCAATTCGTCGGCCTTTTCCGCCAAGCGCTCAAGCTGATCTCGTGATTCCTTTTGCAACGCGTCGTCCAGAAGATCCTCTGCGACGCCCAGAGCTATTTCGGCGCGCTGTCCGCGCAAAACGGCATTGGGCACGTCCGCGCCGTCCAGTGCCGTTCCTGCGGCCATCAATTCGCGCGAAGCATCGCGAAGCGGCGGCACAGCGCGAGCCGCAGACGCGATGGCGGCGACTTTGGTAGCCACGCCGTTCACTGCCTCCGCCAGCGCGCGTTCATCCATCGCATTTGCCGCGTTCAAATTCCGCAGCAATTCCTGCTGGCGTTTTCTGAAGAGTCGCACTTGTTCAAGCGCGTTCTGGAGTTCATCGATATCGAAATTCCTGTCGCCCTTCTGCGTCTTCGACTCCTGTCCGCCTTGTTTCTTCTGGCCGTCGTTTTGCGACTCTCCACCATCGGAACCCTTGCTCATCGCCTGTGCATTCTGCATCAGAAGCCACGCTAGTCTTGTCAACTGAGAAAGAGCCTTCTGCTGCGGCTTTCTGGATTCATCTACGCCTCCCTGTTCAACCATATCGCCTGCAACGTTCAACGCATCCGAAGCGCCTTTGAAAAAATCGGCCAACTCCTTCGGCAGTTCCGCCACGCCTGCATTCTTCGCAACCGCCACCTGCCTGCCTGTAACTGCCGACGAGAGGCTCCGAAGTTCTCTTGAAAGCGCCTGGCGACTCAGCTGAATCGCGTTTCCATCCAGAACTCTTTCGCGTTCAAACAAATCCGTCGTCTCCCGCAGAAGGCGTTTGGTTTCTGTTATAAAATCACTGACGGACATCTCCTGCCTCTTCGCAGATTCATCGTAGGATTTGCCAGCGGCCTCTTCGCCGCTATCGTCCTTTGCAGGAATCACCGCCCTGAAGAAAAGCGGCCCGCGCGCAACATGAGCCTCAGGCACGCAGTTGTCCCTCGCTTCAAGCCATCCCGTGACCACCTGCCCCGCCTCCAATTCGCCGAAAGTCACTGGCGTATCAATGCTGACATTCGCGCCTGCGACAGCCTTCTCAAGCGAAACGCGGTGTTCATTGCCATCGTCCACGATGTAGTGCAGCGAGACTTCCGACACGCCGAAATCGTCAGAGACCATTGCGACGACACGGCTCTCCTGCTCTGGCGCGATCTGCGAATCCTCTTCGGGAGATACCATTTCTATTA
This sequence comes from Lentisphaeria bacterium, assembly GCA_024405235.1. Classification (GTDB taxonomy): domain Bacteria; phylum Verrucomicrobiota; class Lentisphaeria; order Oligosphaerales; family Oligosphaeraceae; genus UBA1724. The sequence continues at coordinate 1,765 of JAKSPA010000118.1, read as the reverse complement.
TGGGGACCTCATCTGGAATGATGTCGATTCTGAACGGATTGCCCTCCGAGATGATTTCGCCATTCACGTATCGCGGCGTGTAGATGCCTTTCCTTGCCGACAGCGACGGCACAACGCCGCCGTCTTCGTCCAGAAGCTCCCAACGCTGTCCTTGAGGCATTTGGCATTCGGCGACTATGCGACTGCCAGCCAGAATTTCCATATCCTGAAATTCGTCATAGTGTCTGTTTTCCAAGCCAGTATATTCTGGAGGAATCACATCGACGGAAATACTTTCGGGAGCGGGTGGAATGTGACATCCAACGCGCCGCCATTTCGAAGCGCCGTATTTCGTAAGCGCGCGGAATCGCGCCTCTTCTGTCATATCATATAATACAAGACGCCACTCGCCCGCGCCGTCAGGCGACATCTTCTCAAGGCGGCGCACGCCGTCGATGACGCTTTCGAGCATCACCGTATCGCCGCCGTAGCGGACGATTGTCGCCTTCACCGCAAGATCCGAATGCACAGCAACGCTTTTCGGCAACGCACATATCGCGACCGCCTCATTGCCGAAGACGTATTTCCACAGCCGCCACCAAGCGGCGCGGCCGACATAGCAGCCAATGCAAAGCATCGCAACCGCAAGCGCGATCGCGTGGAAACGCCACGGCTGACACAGCGCACGCGAGTCTCTCAACACAGCACCGCCGTCCGCCAGATAGCGTTCATGGAGTTCTCTGAGATATTCCGCCTGCAAATGCGTCTGATGCTCTGCGTGGGACTCCAGTTCCACGGCTGCATCCAACGCATTGCGGTCCTCTGGACATGCGCGTTGATATGCGGCGCAGAGTCCCTCCAGCGACGTAAGGCGAACCAATCGACGCCAACGCAGCGCCACGGCCGCTATACAGACCACAATGCCTGCAAGAAGCAGCCGTGCCGTAAATGCCTCGGAGAAGCGCCCTCCGAGCAGCGCCGCCAACACGGAGAGTGCGATTCCCCCCAGCAGCACTGTCCAAACGACCTCCCGCGTCAATCGGTGTCTGCCGATGGAACGCAGAAGGCCTGTGACGGTATGTTGTCCGAAGGGATTGCTCACGCGGACAAGCCTTTACATTCTGGCTTTGATTCGCTTGATCAGCTGGCTTGTGGAGGCGTCATGCGCCAAAGGTGCGTCTGCCGGAGCGGCGAAATCCTTGAGGATGTTCTTGGCAAGAACCTTTCCGAGCTGAACGCCCCACTGGTCGAAGGAGTAGATGTTCCAGATGATTCCCTGCGTGAAGATCTTCTGCTCGTAGAGCGCCATGAGACGTCCAAGCGTGCGTGGATTGAGCTGATCGCAGAGGATCGTGTTGGTGGGACGATTGCCCTCGAAGGTCTTCTGTGCGGCGAGCGCATCGGAGATTCCAGGCTCCTCGGCCTTCACCTGCGCGGTGGATTTGCCGAATGCGAGCGCCTCTGTCTGCGCGACGAAATTCGCAAGAAGCTTCTTGTGGTGGTCGCCGACGGGAGTCTGAGAACGGCAGAAACCGATGAAATCGCCTGGAATGAGCTTTGTGCCCTGGTGGAGCAGCTGGAAGAAGGAGTGCTGGCTGTTGGTGCCTGGCTCGCCCCAGATGACGGGACCTGTCTGCCATGTCACGCGCTTGCCGTTCTTATCGACGGACTTGCCGTTGGATTCCATGGAAACCTGCTGCAGATGAGCGGCGAAGCGCTGCATCGCATGATCGTAAGGCAGAATCGCGTATGAATGTGCGACGCAGAAGTTGTTCTACCAGATGCC
>JAKSPA010000117.1 GCA_024405235.1 Lentisphaeria bacterium | reverse complement strand
GAGTCACGCTTTCAAAGGCGCTTTCCAGTGGCCTCGTCAAGGAATTCGACTACAAGACGCAATACGTCAACGACTTGGCGAACATCATCGATTTCGATGTCATCCGCTCCAGCGGTCTGCGAATCGGCGCCGATGCGCTTGCAGGCGCAGGACTTGGCTATTGGATTCCCATTGCGGAAAAATATGGCCTTGATCTGACGCTCATCCATGGTCGCTACGAGCCGGATTTCCGCTTCATGCACATCGACCACGACGGCAAGATCCGCATGGATCCATCTTCCGCATACGCAATGGCTGGACTGGTCGGATTGAAAGACCAATACGACATCGCTTTCGGCAACGATCCGGATTTCGATCGTCACGGCATCGTGACGCCAAGCCATGGTCTCATGAATCCAAACCACTATCTCGCGGTCGCAATCGAATACCTTTTCAAGACACGCAAAAAGTGGGGAAAGAAACTCGGCGTCGGCAAGACCGTCGTCTCTTCCTGCCTGATTGACAACGTCGTCAACCGTCTTGGCCGCAAATTGGTAGAGGTTCCTGTTGGTTTCAAATGGTTCGTGCCAGGCCTTTCCGAAGGCACGATTGGTTTCGGCGGCGAAGAATCCGCCGGAGCGAGTTTCCTGCAGAAGGACGGCAAGACATGGACGACCGACAAGGACGGCCTGATTCTCGCGTTGCTTGCGTGCGAAATGACAGCGGCAACAGGCAAGGACCCTGCAGTCCATCACGAAGGCATGGTCGCCGATTTCGGACCGACATGGTACAAGCGCACCGACGAGCCCGGTTCTCCTGAAAAGAAGGCGCATATTGCGTCGCTTACGCCAGAAACGCTTCCGATCAAGGAACTTGCAGGTGAACCAATACTCAAGGCATTCACGACGGCGCCAGGCAACGGCGCATCGATCGGCGGCATCAAGGTCGTCACCGAACACGGATGGTTCGCGACACGTCCTTCTGGAACAGAAGACATCTGCAAGATCTACGCTGAAAGCACGACTTCCGCAGCGCATCTCGACCAGATTCTCAAAGAAGCCGCGAAAGTATAGGCGCACACAGTCTTGTGAAAAGGCCATGATATCTTTTCACAACTTCATGCAATAGCATTTCCATCTTGCACAAAAAACTCCAATATGTCTGAGACATCGACCACTTCCCATAAGGACTTTTCATCCGAAGATACAGTTGAATCACTGCGATATGGTCTTCAATGGCATCTGCATCACACGCTGGCTTCCAGCTACATGAAAGAATCCGACCGCGACTGGTACTACGCTTTCTCCGTTGCAGTTCGTGACCATCTTGCCAGCCGTTGGATGAAGACACAGCAGTGCTATACGGACAACAAAGTCCGCCGCACATATTATCTCTCGCTGGAGTTCCTCATCGGACGTCTTCTCGGCAACAACGCGATGAATCTCGGTCTCTACGACCTCTGTGACGAAGCCTTGAAGGGCACTCGTCTTTCATGGGAGGATATGCAGGAGATGGAACGCGATCCAGGCCTCGGCAACGGCGGTCTGGGACGACTCGCCGCGTGTTTCGTCGATTCGCTCGCGACGATGCATCTCCCATGCATCGGCTATGGTCTGCGCTACGACTATGGCATCTTCAAGCAGCAGATCATCAATGGAGCGCAGGTCGAGGAGCCTGACATCTGGAAGAACGAGGGCTATCCGTGGGAATTCAAACGTCCCGACTATGCGCAGACCGTCTGCTTCGGCGGTGACATCCGTGAAATCGAAGAAAACGGCAAATTCGTGTGGCGGTGGTTCCCTGCCGAACGAGTCACTGGCATGCCGTACGATATTCCCGTCGTCGGTTTCGGCGGCAAAAACGTCAACAACCTGCGTCTTTGGGCTGCACAGGCCTGTAACGAGTTCGATTTCCAGAATTTCAATCAGGGCTCATACGACCAGGCGGTCGGCAGCAAGGTCCGTGCGGAAAATCTGACGAAGGTCCTTTATCCGAACGACAACATAGAGCAGGGCAAGGAACTCCGCCTGCGCCAGCAGTACTTCTTCGTCTCTTGCAGCCTTCGCGACATCATCCGCAGACATCTGGCCGAAGGCGGCACCATGCACAATTTGCCTGAACGCGCAGCCATACAGTTGAATGACACGCATCCGACGCTTGTCATTCCGGAATTGATGCGCATTCTCATCGACGAAAACGGCATGGAATGGGACGAGGCATGGGAAATCACACGCGCCTGCACAAACTACACCAACCATACGATTCTTCCGGAAGCGCTTGAAAGGTGGTCAGTGCCGCTCTTCAGATATCTCCTTCCACGTCATCTGCAGATCATCTTCGACATCAACAGCCATTTCCTCGAACAGGTTTCCATGCTTTATCCAGGCAATCTGGACAAACTTCGCAACATGTCTATCATCCAGGAGGGAAATGTCCAGTCCATCCGAATGGCCAATCTCGCAATCGTAGGCTCGACTCACGTCAACGGCGTCGCGAAAATCCATTCCGATATCCTTAAGAACATCATCTTCAAGGATTTCGCTGAAATGTGGCCTGACAAGTTCACGAACATGACCAACGGTATCACGCAGCGAATGGGTGACAAATCTTGATGAACTGCGCAAACTCGAAGCTTTCGCCGACGATGAAGAGTTCCTCAAGGCTCTGCGTGAAGTCAAGACCGCCAACAAGGCCCGTCTTGCCGCATATATCAAGCGGACGCTGGACATCGATGTGGACATCGACAGCCTTTTCGACGTGCAGGTCAAGAGACTTCACGAATACAAGCGTCAGCTTCTGCTCGTGCTCTACATCATAATCATCTATCAGCGAATGCTGAAGAATCCGATGATGGAATACCAAAGCCGCACGTTCATCTTTGCCGCAAAGGCCGCGCCTGTCTACGCAATGGCAAAGAACATCATCAGACTCATTCACGCAGTCGCGCAGAAGATCGCCGAAACGCCGCAGGTCTGCGACCGTCTCAAGATCGTCTTCCTGCCTGACTACTGCGTCTCGCTCGCGGAAGTGATCATTCCCGCTGCCGATTTGTCCGAGCAGATTTCTCTGGCAGGCATGGAGGCCTCCGGCACTGGCTGCAGGAAACTGATGCTGAACGGCGCACTCACAATCGGCACGCTTGACGGCGCGAATGTCGAAATGGCGCAGGAAGTCGGAGACGACAACATCTTCATTTTCGGCATGACAGCAAAGGAAGTCGAAGAGCGCCGCTCGTCCTATTCGCCGTGGGATATCTATCACACCGATCAGGAAATCAGAAACGCGATAGACGCGATTCGCAACAACACCTTCTGCCCGCAGGAACCATCCGCATTCCAGTCAATCGTTCAGTCGCTGCTGGATTTCGGCGATCACTATATGCTTCTGGCCGACCTGAAGAGCTACATGGCCACGCAGGATCGCGTGAACGCGCTATACAAAGACGAGATGGAATGGACCCGCAAGTCGCTTTTGAACATCGCGCGCAGTGGAAAGTTCTCCAGCGATCGTACGATTCGCGAATACGCCGATCAGATTTGGAAGATTTCTCCGATCATTCCAGAGTAGGGCAGTTATGGCAAGCGGCATTAAAGCGAAACTCGTTCTTTTCGATCTGGACGGCACGCTCTATTTGGACGGCGTGCCGTATCCAGGCGCGATCGAACTCATAGAGAAACTGCGCAAAAGCGATCTGGAATACTGTTTCGTCACCAACAACAGTTCCATTCCCACTTGCGACTACATCGAGAAGATGCGCCGCATAGGCTTTCCGCTGGAACCGCGAAACATGATTTCCAGCGGCGATGCAGTCCTGCCCATGCTGCGGCACTACGGCATAAAGAAGCGTCTGTACATTCTCGGCGGACATCGATTCCGTGCTTGGCTGGAAGGACAGGGCTTCGTTCACGATGCCGTCAATCCCGAAGCGTTTCTTATTGCATTCGACAAGGAACTCGAATACGAAAAGCTCACGACGGCGACTAGACTCGTCATCAAAGGCATTCCGATTTTCGCGACGCATGCCGATCCTGTTTGTCCGCCGGGCTTTCCTGACGCTGGCATGCTGATCGAATATTTCCGTGCCGCATGTCCAGGCGTCGTTATTCAGGCAATCGCAGGCAAGCCGCATAAATGGCTTTGCCGTGTTCTGGAAGAACGCTTCGGATGCACGGCCTCCGAAATGATAATGGTCGGTGACTGCGTCGGTTCGGACCTGGCATTCGCATGCAACAACGGAATGCGTTCGGTGCTGGTCAGAAACGGCGAACCCATGCCGCCTTTGGGGAATTTCCAGCCAACGGTCGTCGTGCCGCGCATAAGCCAGATGCTCGATGAATTCTGGCCACGGAATCTCGGCTGGTAGAAAATTTCGACACGTTACAAAACAAAGACATACCCACCATGTTGCAAACCGAACAAATCATCAATACCGTTGAAATGATCCAAAAAGAGAATCTCGATGTCAGAACGGTGACGTTGGGACTCAATCTGATGGATTGCAGAGACACCGACATCGATTCGCTCTGCCAGAAGGTTCTCGCCAAAGTCGAACGCTATGCGGGAAATCTTGTGGAAACCTGCGATATGGTCGGTGCGAAATACGGCATAAGCGTGGTCAACAAACGCCTCGCCGTCTCGCCTGCAGCCGATGTCGCCGCTGGCCATGACCGCAAAGCCATGGTGAAGTTGGCGAAGGCGCTCGACACTGCCGCACAATCCACTGGAATCGACATCGTCGGCGGCTATTCCGCACAAGTCCAGAAGGGCGCTAGCGCAAGCGATATGGAACTCATCGAGTCGTTGCCTGAAATGCTTGTCGAGACGAATCGCGTCTGCGCTTCCATCAATGTCGCCAACAGCCGTAGCGGAATCAACATGAAAGTGGTCGGACGCATTGGCGAAATCATGAAAACAGCTGCTGCGGCAACTGCGGACCGCGATGGTTTTGCATGCGCCAAACTGGTGGTTTTCGCGAACCAGCCGGAAGACGTTCCGTTCATGGCGGGCGCATATCATGGTCACGGCGAACCGGAAGCCGTCATCAACGTCGGCGTCTCTGGGCCTGGTGTGGTCTGCTCTGCGCTGAAGCGCCGCATCGCTTCGGTCGGTGCGGAAAATCTCGGCCTTGACGATCTGGCCGAAGAGATCAAAGAAACAAGTTGCAGAGTCACGCGCTGCGGCGAATTGATCGGCCGTGAAGTCGCCTCCCGTCTTGGACTGCCTTTCGGCATCGTCGATCTTTCGCTTGCGCCGACTCCTAAAGTCGGTGATTCCATTGGCGAAATCCTGCAGATTCTCGGACTTGACGCAATCGGCGCGCCTGGTTCCACGGCGTGCATCGCGCTTCTGAACGACGCCGTCAAGAAGGGCGGCGCATTCGCATCGCAGTCTGTCGGCGGCCTTTCCGGCGCCTTTATTCCCGTGCTGGAGGACTCCGCGCTGGCCGATGCCGCCGCAAAGAACTATCTCTCTCTGGAGAAACTCGAAGCCATGACTTGCGTCTGTTCCGTCGGTCTCGACATGATAGCGGTGCCGGGCGATACGCCCGCTGAAACTCTCTCAGCAATCATCGCCGACGAAATGGCGATTGGACTCATCAACAAGAAGACCACTGCCGTCAGAATCATTCCTGCGCCAGGAAAGAAGCCAGGCGACCGCGTGGAATTCGGCGGTCTCTTCGGCGGCGGTCCTGTCATGGCCGTGAAGAATCCAGGCGCTTCCGCGCGTTTCATCCGTTTCGGCGGCAGAATTCCTGCGCCAATACACAGCCTGAACAACTAGCAGACTGTAAAAACAGACTATTGGGTTGACAGGAAATTTCATAAACCAAAGGGCAGGGCACTTGATAAAATGTGTTCTGCCCTTTTTTTAGGGAATTATATACTTAGTGCCTGCTGAATAATTCATACTCTATTGATCCCAAACAATATGCACTAAAATAATCT
>JAKSPA010000116.1 GCA_024405235.1 Lentisphaeria bacterium | reverse complement strand
GCGTGGTTTGGAGATAATCAATTTCCTGTGGAATCCGGAGGCATTGTGCATAGATATTCAGCAACTGAAGGAAATGTATTGCTTCTGGGGCTTCTTCGAACAGGAAAAGGATTCGGGAAAGGCGTTTCCCTTCGAAAATCATCTGGTCTTGAACAATGATCAGCTCGCCGAAATCGAGAAGATACATAGCAGAATGCTTCACGAACAGGAGACCAATCGCGAGTGTGGACAACTTCGCATGAATTGCATGCTCTTCGAAATGCTCATTCTTGTTGGAAGATACTATGACAAAATAGACAGGCAATACAGTGAAGGCGGCCTCGACAGAATGGAGGAGATCGCTGATTTCATGGAAAAAAATTATTCGAACCATATCCAGCGTGAAGATGCCGCGAAGATTTTCGGACGCAGCGTCCGCGTCTTCTCGGAAGCCTTCAACAAGAATTTCGGCATGTCGTTCTCCGACTATCTCAACAAGATTCGCCTTCGTCATGCACGGCAGATGCTCATTGATACGCATTTGCGCGTAATCGACATCGCTCTTGAATGCGGCTTCTGCAACAACAACTATTTCTGCGCCGTCTTCAAAAAATTCTACGGTGTCACCCCGCAAAAATATCGTCATGAACGAACCTGATGAATTGCATCGCGTGCAAGCAAGTCACGTGTACCGTGCAAGTTGAAGCGTCGATGAGGCGACATGTCGGTGCATTCATTTGGAAATTACATACATAGGTTTTCGTTAGGGATTGCGCTCATTCGGTTTCGTCTTGTGCCCGAAATACAAGTTTTATGAAAATGTAGAATTTGAATACACAGTAAAATTAGGTTAATAATTCCCATTCTTTTCATGCAATGACGGGTAAATTCATATAAAACAATATCGCATTCAAATGTATTTCCTCCCGATATTGCTATTTTTTTAGCACGAATATGTAATTTTTGTTTGAAAATAATATGATAATAACAATGTTACCGAACGATAGGAGTCTATCGTTCACTTGGTTCCCCCAAAATAGGAGTAAAAAACATGAAGAAATCCTTCACTCTGATCGAGCTTCTGGTCGTGATCGCGATCATCGCGATTCTGGCCTCCATGCTTTTGCCCGCACTTTCGAAGGCCCGCGAAAAGGCACGTGCAATTTCCTGCACAAACAACCTGAAGCAAATTGGCCTTGGCAACGTACTCTACTCAACTGATTATGATGATTTCCTGCCTCCAAACTGCTATTCAGGCAGCACGGACGGCACTGGCGCCATGCCATTGGGAAGAGGTCCGGACTTCTACCAGAATGTCAAGGATTGCTACGCTTGGTTTACTGTTAATCCCTGCATTCCAGGCAATCCCATGACTGGTGTCGAGTGGTGCGAGAAGGACCCCGCTGGTAAAATCGCCAGCGACAAGGGGGCTGTCACTTCAGAAACCGACAAGGGCTCCTGGCATAAGATTCTGATGTGCCCATCCTGCCCGCCTAACGAGCGCGTTTGCGGTAACATCGGTTACCAGTCCAATGCGGGTTTCAGCTACTGGAGACAGTTCTATACCCCAGCGGATATGTTCGGTGTGAATGGCGCCATGTCGGCATGTGGCTGGCATCGCATTTCGGCCATCAAATATCCGACGATCCATCCAAACCAGTTCGATGGCACAAACACCAGCATCACAGGAACCAGCTGCATTGCTTCCACCAACGGACTCAAGAGCCAGTCCTCCACTCAGTATGACAACTGCCTGAACTACTATCGTCACAGCCTGATGATGAATGCATGCTTCAGCGATGGTCACGCTGAAACCATTCCGTATGCAAAGACACAGCTCTGGGATGGAGATGCATCACAGTTCAAACTGGTCGTCGATTACTACTGGTATCCCGGCGCCGATGTCGTCGGTGGTGACAAGAACCGCTAGTCTTTAAAGACATCATCTAACGAAAAGAAGCGTCTTTCCGAAAAGGAGAGACGCTTCTTTTGTTCCCTAAGAGGGTAGGTACTGCCTGTGTCGCAGGAAGTTCACGCCGTAGTGGGACATATAGGGCAACTTAAGTATATAATTCTCCCAAAAATCTCCAGACTTATACTACAAAAGACAATTCTCGCGCGAGAATTGTCTCGGCATCTGTTCTATCGAAGCGCATAGAGCGCCAAAGCGGCGGCGACGCTTGCGTTGAGGGAATTGACATGTCCCTTTTGCGAGATTGCGCAGACGTATGTCGCGTTCATCTTGATGAACTGACCGACGCCTGAATCCTCGCCGCCGACGACAAGCAGAAGTTTTTCTGGACGGTTTGCGCTTAGTTCCTCAAGGGAAGTCTTGCCGTCTCCGTCAAGAGCCACGACGGTATATCCTTCGTCCAGCGCGATTTTGACATACTGATTGCTTGAGCAGTTGCATGCGATGTTAAGATATTCGCAGGCTCCTGCGGCGGTTTTCGCGACGGATGGAAGGACGAGCGCCGTGCCGCGTCTGGGGAGAAGGACATTCTGCCAGCCGAGCACTTCGCTTGTTCTCATGATGGCGCCGATGTTGTGCGGGTCTTCGATGTTGTCGAGAAGAACCATTCTCGGCGCACCGAGAATATCCGCGTATGGAGTGTATTGGAACGGCTCGCAGTCTGCGACAACGCCTTGGTTTTCGCGTGTGCCGCTTGCTTCGCCGATTTCGGAGCGGTTTCTCCAGGAGACTGGAATGCCGCGATATTTTGCGTCCGACACAAGTTTCCGCATGCGCGGATTCTGTTCGGTGCCCTGGGCTGCGTAGATGCCGTGGATGGTGCGTCGACCTGCCTTGATAGCTTCGCTGACTGGATTGATGCCGTATAGGAACTCTGACATGGGACTACTTGATTACGAATGGGAAGCTTTTGTTTTGGTCGGCGGCCTGCTGAATTTGCAGCGCGGCTCTGGTTGTTCTGAGGACGTATGGTGTGGTCAACTGGAAAGGATTCGGTTCGCCCTTTATTTCGGCGATGAAATCCTTCAGGAAGGTGGAATCCGTGTTTGCAGGGCATTTCAGCGAACGCGGCTTTTTGTCTTTTGCAGTGGCTATGGTCAGGCTCGGTTCAGTCGAATTGCATTCGAGAACGCCGTCGTCGCCATGGACGGTGATTCGCCAGTTCTGCGGTTGTCCGAAGCCGCCTGCGTCCGGCGACATGTACGAAACATCGCTTATGACGCCGACGTCGTTCGAGAGGCGAATCATGAACTGCGCGCAATCCTTGAACCACGGCGTGGCGGAGGCTTTTGCGTTCCACACGCGGGCGCCCGTCACCTCTGCGATATCTCCGCCAGTAAGCCACTGGACAGCTTCGATTGCATGGACGCCGATGTCGTTGATGGTGCCGCCGTGTTTGCCTGGTTCAAAATACCATCCCGGCCGTTTTTTCAGCATCAGTGGATGCTGTCCTGTAATGCTGATGGTGCGGACTTGTCCGATTGCCCCGTCCATGATTTTCTTTCGGAGCAGCTGAACTGGTCCCATCCACCGCAGGCCGAACATGCAACCGACTTTCAGGCGCGCTTTCTGCGCGAGTTCGCCTATTTTGTCGCATTCTGCGATCGTTGTGCAGAGCGGCTTGTCCGCCAATACGTGCCGTCCTGCTCTAAGTGCTTGAATTGCAATGGATCCGCGCCGACCATAATAGTCACCGATGCCGATGATGTCACACGGCGTGGATGCGAGCATGGCGTCTATTGAAGAGTGCGTGATATTGAGTTTTCCGCTCTCCTGGTACGCGAGACGCGTCTTTGTATTTTCTTCGCAGACGGCAACGAGTTCGACCTCTTTGAGCTTAGAGGCCTCCTGCATCAATGCGAAGATTTTTTGGTGTCTTACACCGACTATGGCAAGTTTCAGCGGCGGCATTTTATGGAAATTGGTATTGTACAGAGGCAGTTACTTTGTACGACTTTTTATTTTTGGGTCGGAAATTCTGTCATTACAAAAAGATACACCCTTTTCTTTTTTTTTCAAGCCAGTATTAATATTGTATCTTATGCAAAAAATCCCTTTTTTGTGGTTATAGTAAGCATAATTGCGCCGAAAAGAAAAAAATCTTTTTTTTGTCATGAAAAATCTTTTTTTTGCCTTTTTTATAATTTTCATAGTCATGTCGGAAAATTTTGCGAAAGAAATCAAAATGCTGAATGTCGGCAACAGCTTCACTTGGAGTCTGGAACCGTATTTCAGGGATATGGTCGCAGCCGAAGGTAAGCATGGTCTCGTGCAATGGCATTGCTCCATGGGCGGTTGTGAACTGAGCCGCCATTGGAGCTATGTCGAAAGGTTCGAGAAGTCAGGCGAACGTATCTACACATGGGAGACTTTGAAAGATGGAACTGCCGTTATGATTTCTCTGAAGGAGGCGCTTCTGAAGGAGAAATGGGACATAGTGACCATCCAGCAGGCAAGCCATGAATCATGGCGTGAGGACACCTACCAGCCATACGGTGCAAAGCTGATTGAAGACATCCGTCAGTATGCTCCGCAGGCTCAGATAGTCGTACAGCAGACATGGGCCTATCGTGCCGATTGTCCGCGTCTGACCAAAGAGTGGAAGATTACTCAGCAGGAGATGTATGACAAGCTGACAGAGGCATACAAGCGCTTCTGCCGTGAAATGGGTCTGCCAAGAATTCCAGTCGGCGATGCTGTGCAGCTTGCGCGTCAGCAGCAGGCGCAACCGGAAGAGACGGTTGATCCGGAAAATGCGTGGAGCGATGTCAAATATCCAGACAACGTCTCCGAGCCATGGCAGTTCGTCGGAGGAATCAATTGGTACAAAGATCCCAAGACAGGCGAATACGTCAAAGGCAGGGATTTCATACATTTGAATGCGCGTGGACGCTATCTTCAGGCTCTGGTATGGTATGGATACTTCTTCGGCGAGAATCCTGCCGAAGTGAAATACCTTCCAGACGATTTGAAGATAGAAGCCTCCGACGCCGAATTCCTTCGTGAAATCGCGAGCGAAGTTTTGAAGAACACTCCGAAACTTGAGCTGCACAAACAAAAATAGGATAATCTGAAACATGTCTATCAGAGTTCGTTTCGCGCCGTCTCCCACGGGACAGGTGCATATCGGCAACATTCGTGCCGCCATCTTCAACTGGTTGTATGCCCGCCATGAAAAGGGCACCTTCCTGCTGCGCGTTGAGGACACCGATCTTGAGCGTTCCACGCCGCAGGCCATTCAGGCGCTGCTTGAAGTCATGCAGTGGCTTGGATTGAATTTCGACGAAGAGATCTTCTATCAGACGCCCCAGTCTTCAAAGCATTGCGCAGCAGCGAAGAGGATGCTGGAGGCAGGACAGGCCTACGAGGACAAGAAGGGCGGCGAGACTCCTGCCGTTCTCTTCCAATTCCCATACGACACGACTGGCGTCGAGGGAGTTGAGGAGGCAGGCGAACAGCGTGTCAAGCTCCATGAAGAAGTCCCGCTGACAATTTCCAGAAAGGGCGTGGACTTTGCGACCATTTCGCCGAAAGGAAAGGCCGCTCCTGCAGGTGCAACGCTCGCGGGATTCCTGCATCTCGTGGTGTTCGACGCCGATGGAAAGGAACTCTTCAAGCTGGATGACCATCTTGCGGAAATCGGGCAGGGCGCCGTATTCAAATTCGCCGAAGCTCGTGAAATCACCTATGTCCGCCGCACCGTCTCCTATACGGATCTTGTGAAAGGCTGAAGGATTTCGTCATAATCCGTTCGGATGGATCGCCTGTCTTCCATCTGGCGAATGTGATGGACGACATCACGCAGGGCGTCACACACATCATTCGTGGCGACGACCATGTCGAGAACACCTTCAAGCACATCTTCCTCTTCCACGCGCTTGGCGCTCCGATTCCCAAATACGCGCATCTTCCGATGATCATCAATGCGCAGGGCAAGCCTTATAGCAAGCGCGATGGCGACGCCTTCGTCGGCGATTTCCGCGAAAAGGGCTTCCTT
>JAKSPA010000115.1 GCA_024405235.1 Lentisphaeria bacterium | reverse complement strand
ACGCTAAATTATAATGGTGAACCCGGAGGAGTTCGAATCCCCAACCTTCTGGTCCGTAGCCAGGCGCTCTATCCAATTGTGCTACGGGTCCACTGAAAGCATTGATTTCATCTCTGAGAATCGTTGCGGCACATAATTTAAGCATAGTTTTCAGGATTTCAAGTCGCTTTCTTGAAAAAAATGATTGTCTTTGCATTTTCATCGTCCGCTTCGTCTTTTATGTAGAGGTGAAAATACATTTACCATAGAGAGATTGCTTAACTGTATGAATTATGGACCAAAACTCCCAAAACTCCCCCCCAAAAAAGTCAAAACAGCCAGTTCGCTGAATTTTGTCCAAAATCGCGTCCGCGGGAGCCAAAAATCGCATGTAAAAAATGCCAAAATCGCGTAGAACGCACAGAAATGGCCAAGAAGGCATGTCCACCCCCTTTTGCGTATAATAATACCTAAACGGCAACAAGGCCCTAAATTGGCCATTTCTGACGCATTTTCACAAAAGCTATGTTCCATAAAAGGGTATGGACTGCGGCGCCAAGAGGGCGGCGTGAACGCCCGTTCTGTCGCATTGGGTGGCGCCCAACGCGGCTTAATTCCTACCCTCTTGGGAAACATAACGTTCACCAAAAATGTACTTTCGCTTTTTTCATGACGGAGACACCGTATTGAATCATTTGCGCAATGTCGTCCCGCTCGGAAACATAAACTTAACTTTCCATTTTCAGCTTTGGCATCAAATAATATCTATCAAACTCAAATAGCACATCTGCCATGGAAGAAACACCACCTGCCCTAACTGTTATATTATCCAAAATCTCCTAGTCGTTTGGACTGATTTCAGAAGACTCTCCGCCGCACCAAAGGCGATCTAAGAGAACAAATCCTACGCAAGAGATTCACACATAACAGGTTAAACACTTTCACCAATGAAATCCGAATATCTTGATCTTCTGAAGAGTCTGATAGCATGCAGGCCTATCACTGCCGACATTGCAGCTGTCAATCGCGCGTCGGCACTGCTGGAGACGTTTCTGCTGTCGCATGACGTCCGCGTTGTTCGCGAAGAGATAAACGGCCGCAATACGCTATATGCCTCCTGCCTTCCCGAAGGCAAGGAGAGCGCCGTGCTCTTCAATGCGCATTTGGACGTGGTTCCACTAAGCACTCCAGATCAAGGCATTCCATTGGAAAAGGACGGTCTGCTCTACGGACGCGGCGCAGGCGACTGCCTGAACCACGTTGTCTGCATCGCACAGATTCTTGTGGAGAATCCAGGCCGCTCAGCGGCGGCAATCTTCACGACTGACGAAGAGGGCGGCGGAAGAACCACAGCAGAGATGCTCGAGCGCGGCTACAAGGCCAGCAAAGGCGCTGTGATTCTAGACACGTGGAGCAGGAATGCGATAGGCACGGCGGAAAAAGGCGTGCTCCATATCGATCTGACCGCCCATGGCAGGAGCGGCCATACCGCCATGCCATGGCTGGCGGACAATGCACTCGACAGGCTCGTGAAATCATACGCAAAGCTTCTGGATGCGTGGCAGCAGCCTACCGGCGACGACAACTGGAAAGACTCGCTTGCAGCCACCGGCGTAGACACTTTCCCGCCAGCAAGCAACGTGATACCAGAAACCGCCACCATGCATCTGAACATCCGCTATGTCGATCCAGACAGCAAAGAGAAGATTGTCAGAAAAATACAGGAGATCACCGGCCTGGAGGACGTAGTCATAAAAAGTAGTTGCGTGCCAGTTTTCTGCGACGAATCAAGCGCGTTTCTGCAGGAGCTCAAGGCAATCGCCTCAAGAATCAGCGGTTCAGAAATTTCCTTCTTCCGCATGGATGGCGCCACAGATGCAAGGCATATAGCGTTAAAATACCCTGAACTTCCCATAATCATCGATGGAATGCGTCACGGCAACATACACAGCGCTGGCGAATGGCTCGACCTAAGCGACTACGACAGAGCCCTCAGCATCTACTCGGAATTCGTCAAAGCGCTATGATTACCACACTGACTCCGAACCCATGCTTCGACCGCACTCTTGAAATCGAAAAATTCGACATCTACAAGATGAATCGCGTGCGGGTGCTTCGCTCCGATCTCGGCGGCAAGGGGATCAATGTTTCGGCCGCGCTGCAGGGGCTTGGCGTTGAAACCTGCGCGCTGGCAGTGTCATTCCAAGACGATGAGAATGCCATGTCGGAAGTGCTTGCCGCCAAGGGCTTCGAATACGAATTCATTCCCGCTCCGGGCCGCCTTAGAACCTGCTACAAGATATTCGACAAATCGATCTCGCACACGATTGAGATCAACGAATACGGCAGCGGCGTGGAAGTTTCCGTTGGCGAGAGGCTTCTGGAAGCACTGCAGCGCCGAGCGCCAAAGAGCACGGCTATCACGCTCTCTGGCAGTCTTCCAGAAGGCCTCGGCAGCGACTTCTATTTGCGCTGCGTCAAGGCGGTTCGGAAGGCTTCGTCCGCATGCAGAATTGTTGTGGATGCGGAAAAGAGCATGCTTCTCAAGGCGCTTGAAGGTGGTGTCGACATTCTCAAACCGAATATCCACGAATTTCAGGAGACATTCCAATGCAATGTCGAAAGCGTGGAAGCGCTTGACATAGAGGCGCGTAAGATAGCGAAGCAATTCGGGCTTGAAATCCTCTGCGTCAGTCTCGGTTCGCAAGGCGCATACATCACGAACGGCGCGGAAGCCTGGCGATGCCGTCCTCCGAAAGTCGCCGTGCGTTCCATTCAGGGTGCGGGCGACTCAGTCATCGCGGGCATGTGCATGGCCCTAGAGAAGGGCCTTTCGCTGCCTGAGATCCTGCGCTATGGCGTATGCGCAGCAGGCGACTCTATCTCACGCGAAGGCACGCAGTTATGCTCTCTTGACGGTATGCGGAAGCTTCTTGAACAGGATATAGCGCTGGAGTCTTTCTGTCGCAATTTTCGTGCACGCTTCTCTTTATTCTTGTCAGCGATGGTCTGCGCCATGCATTCCGTCTTTTCGGCAGGCCGTTTAGCCGACGATTAGCACATCCCGTTCCAATTCCCTATGGATAAGTCATCTTCATCAAACAACGCAAAACTCATGGCGATCTTCGCCTTCAGCGTGCTAATCAGTTTTTTCTCCAGCATGAGCAAAGTACTTGTGCCTGGAGCGACATTCTCCGCGCTGCAGACGGATTTCGGCTGCAGCGCCGCACTGCTGACGGCCATAGGCTCCGTATATATGTACGCGTACGCGCTAAGCCAATTTGCCCTCGGCCTCTTCTCCGACCGCTGCGGCGGCGTCAGAATAATACTCGTCGGCGGAAGCCTTTTCGCGCTTTGCTTGCTGATCGTCCCGATGGTGCCAGGTCCATATTCTATGATGTTCGCGCGGGCGCTGACAGGCTTTGGCGCTTGATTGATTTTCGTATGCCATATCAAACTCATCAACGATCTTTTCCCAAAGAATTTCACAACAGTGCTTGGCGTCGTACTCTTCATAGGCTACCTTGGTCCGATTGCAGGCGGCCTCCCGACCGTCTGGCTGGTAGAGCATTTCAGCTGGCGTCCAGTCATGCTGGCATGCGCGCTTCCATCCGCGCTAGCAATGCTGTCGATCTGGTGCCTCAAGAAAGGCACGCTGAAACCGATTCTGCCAGGCACGGCAGCCGGCGGCCTTCGCGCCGTATTCTCATCAGCCGATGGCCTGCGCATCTTCTTTGTCAGTTCCATAGGCTTCGGCATATACTATGCCATTCTTACAGGAGTCGGGCAGAAGGCGCTTGAGGACAGCATGGGAATGAGCCGCTATGCGGCCTCTGGAATCATAACCATGCTGGCGTGCCTTACCGCAATTCAGAATCTACTTGCGGGATTCATACAGAAGCTCTTCGGCTGCCACAGGAAATTTCTTGCGGTGCTATATGCAAGCCTTACACTTTTCGGAACCCTTCTTGGCGCATACGCATTCGTGCTCAAGCAGCAGAATGCGACAACATCGCTGGCGCCCATTCTGCTGACCGCAGCCTATTTCATCTGCGCGATTCCTGCCGGCGGCTTCTCGCTCTATGGCGGAATAATCAAGGGACTCTATCCCGAAAAATACGTCAGCCTTTCGCTGTCCATGCTGAATTTCGCAGCCTTCGTCCTAATAGCCGTCTGCGGAAACATCGCCAGCGCTGTCCTGAAATCATTTGCAAAGGAATCCGCCAACGGGATATATCCCCCAGCGGCATATATGACGCTTTTCATCCTACTTGGAGGACTGGCCTTTATCGCGCTCGTCTCTTCCTTCCGCGCCAAACTGCCGAAGAAAACCGCCTAAAGACAAGACCGTCCATCTTCCTGCGATTTCATGTCAGATTGCATATCACAGTCTGAAGAAGGCTATGTCCATTGCTGAGATATTGCATTGTATCGTCTGACCGATGACCGTCACATTCTTCCAGGAGCCATCTGGCTGGAGCATCTGTATTTCCTTTCTGTCGCCCAAGCCGTTCAAAGGCAAGCCCTCCAACGTATCCAATCCGCGATTCAGAACGCAGAGCGTGCGGTTTCCTCTGTCCATGAAACAGTGCAATGTGACAGGCGCATCCTCAGAATACCATATTTCAGGATGGTACCACTGCACGAGACGCTCCTTGAATTTGACATCAAGCATGCCGAACAGACCAGTTCCGAGATTGAATTCGCCCATCTTGCCGTAGAAACTGATGACCTCTCCGCCGAGGCTGTTCCTGAAATAGACAGCTCCTGGAGCCAGAGGCGTGCTATCCTTGGCCAATGAAAAAGCGGCATGATGAAGCATCGAGAGGACTTCTGCGTCCTGCTGCGGTTTCAGCAGCACGGGATAAGACGCTTCAAGTCGTTCATCCGAGCCATTGCTGACTTCGAACGTCACCGCAGGAAGATTCCAGACCGACGCCGTACAGCCTGTCAGATTGTCGAAGCCGCGTTTGGAGAGTGCTACAGCGGCCTCTCCTTCCAGAAAGACTCGTCCTGCGAGGAACTTCGTCAATTCGGCATCCGAAAAGAAAGGCACGATGCTTCCGGTCAGAACGACAATGTTGTCAGAGGCTATTTTCTTACTGTATGCGAAAGGCAGCCCAAGGCGCGCAATCACATCGCCTCCAAGCGTTTGGGGATAGTAGCCGCCAGGCGCATCGACCGCATTGAATGGCGATTCCTGCGGCATGGGCTCTATGAAGCCCTGGAATTCAGGACGCATGCGGGCGACTTCGTCGTAGAATCCATGGAAATGCGCAAGCTTTTTCCGATAATAGACGCCATTGGCAGGATTGAACAACAGGCTGGTGACCCACAACTTGCCGCCTGAGCAGCCATTCAGCAGGCTCCATGAATATTGTGTGTGGAGCATCTGATAGGAGGTCGCGTAGCGTTTCTGCGGACAGGTGTCCGTCTCGGCAAGCACAATGCAATCGTCCAACGCCGAAACCTGTATGGCAGTCTTGTACATCCATCTGGGCAGAGCCTTCTCGCTGTCCTGAAGATAGAGTGCATTGTTGATGCGGACGATCGGCGTCTGTCCCTCTGCCGCAAGAATCTGCCCCATCTTCTTCGCATGGCGGACATCACCATAGCAGCAGCAGTACATTCCTGGAATCTTCGGATCGACGGCATCGATGCTGCCGCGCACGGTCTTCGCAAGCGTCAGGAAGGCGCCTTGCTGAAAATCGTCCCATCGGCGCGCGAGCTTGTCGTCCTTCTTTATCGCTTCGTACAATTCGGCAGCGTTGTAGTTTCCATCGACGATTTCATTGAAGGCGCTGAGATGGAGCGGACAGAAGCATCCGCCGCGTCCTGTCAGCGCGCGTGTATCGTCATCCAGCATGATGAAATCCGGATGTTCTTCGGCAGCGATGCGCACAGCCTTCGCAATGTATTCCAGAAAATTCTTGTCCAGAGGGCAATGGATGTATGGTTTGGTGCCGTCT
>JAKSPA010000114.1 GCA_024405235.1 Lentisphaeria bacterium | reverse complement strand
AAAAATCCGCACCTGAGCAGTTGCCGCCGGAGCGTCTCAATCCAGATGGCACTCCAAAACTGAATCGCAAACAACGCAGAGCATTGCTGTTCGGAAATCAGCAATAACTCAACAGCCAAAGATTCCGTATAAAATGTTTCTTGGTGAACTGTCGAAATATCTTAATCTGCCCTGCCCTGACGACTGCGGCTCCATTGAATTGAAGGGAGCCACAGCCGACTCGCGACAAGTGCAGCCAGGCTGGCTTTTTTGTGCCATAAAAGGCGCGGTAACGGACGGAAACCGTTTCGTCGATTCCGCAATCAAAGCAGGCGCAGGCGCCGTCCTTTCCGACAATTCCAGCCTTTCATGCACTGTTCCTGTTCTGCGAGTCCAATCCGACGCGGGCTACAAGACCATAGCAAGAGTCGCCGAAGCCTTCGCTGGTTTTCCTGCCTCGAAAATGCGTCTTGTCGGCATCACAGGAACATGCGGCAAAACCACGACGGCTTTCCTGACAAGAGAAATACTGAGGAATGCAGGCTTTAACGTCGGAATGATCGGCACAGTTGTCTATGATGTCGGAAACCACCAGGAACTTCCCGCCGATCGCACGACACCTTCGCCGTTCCTACTGCAGGAACTCTTCGGCAAAATGCTCGTCAACGGCGTGCAGGTCGTCGTCATGGAATGCTCAAGCGCGGCTCTCGATCAAGAACGAACTGGCTCCGCAAAATTCTCTGCAGCTGCATTCACGAATTTTTCAAGAGACCATTTGGACTACCATGGCACAATGGAGGCGTACCTTGCCGCAAAGAAAAAGCTCTTTTCGGATTTTCTAGAAGACGATGCGTCCGTGGTCCTGAACGCCGATGACAGCGCCTGCGCAAGTGTCGCAAAGGAAATCTCCTCCAGCAACGTCACGATAAGAACATTCGGCGCAAACGAATTGCACGATTCACACGCGCTTCACACGCCACTGCTCTCCAAAGGCGACATCTCGCTGCCTGGCCTTTTCAATAGATACAATGCCACTTGCGCCGCTCTGCTCGCAAAATCGCTCGGAGCAGACGATGACTGCATATCGAAAACCCTCCGCGCGACTCATGGAGCGCCTGGACGTCTAGAACGTTTCGATTGCCCAAACGGCGTCAGCGCCTTCGTTGACTACGCACATACGCCAGAAGAAATCACCTGCGCCCTTGAGGCGCTCAGACCGGATTGCCCTGCCAGAATCGGAATACTCTTCGGCTGCGGAGGAGACCGCGACCGCGGGAAACGGCCAATGATGGCCAAAGCCGCCGCAGTCGCCGATTTCGTTTGGCTTACAAGCGACAATCCACGCACCGAACAGCCTGAAGCCATCATCGAAGATGCCAAAAAGGGCTTCCCCGAAAATTGCAACTACACAGTGGAAATCGACAGACGCACAGCAATCCTGCGCGCCTTGGAATCGTGCAATTCCGGTGACTGGCTCCTGATCGCAGGCAAAGGGCACGAAGACTATCAGGAAATCAATCACTGCAAGATTCCCTTCACCGACCAGGGCGTAATTCGCGAATTTCTCGCCTCCGCTTCTCATGACAAGACCTGATGCGAACTGCACCAGGCGTAATTCAACATGCCGTCACCATCCGTAAAAACCAATGTCCTGCGACTTCTGGAAGGAGCTGCCATACCTTTCGTCTGGCACGAATTCGATGTTTCAGACGGCAAATTGGATGCACGCACCTGCGCCGAACGCATAGGCGCGGAACCCGATCAGGTGTTCAAGACTCTCGTCACGACAGGCGCTGTTCCAAGAACCTATTTCGTATTCGTCATTCCGGCCACGGGTGAACTGGATCTCAAAAAAGCGGCAAAGGCATGCGGACAGAAGTATGTCGAAATGCTCCCGCAAAAAGAACTCCTCCCTTTGACTGGCTATATCCATGGCGGCTGTTCACCGATAGGACAAAAAAAACTCTTTCCGACTTTCATCGACGAAACGGCACAGCTCTTCGACGCCATATATGTATCCGGCGGCCACATCGGCCTGAATGTTGAAATCAACCCAGAGGCACTACGGTTATTCGTAAATGCCTCATACGCGGAGTTGACCAAAGAACAATGATCCAATTTGTCAATGTCAGCAAGAATTTCGGACGCCAAGTTGTCATCAGTGAGGCTAATTTTGCAATACATGACGGTGAACGCGTCGGTTTTGTCGGACCAAACGGCGCAGGAAAATCAACGCTTCTGGAAATGCTTTCAGGCCATCAGCAGCCTGACCATGGAGAGGTGAATTTTCCAGGAAGCCAGCGTCTCGGATACGTCCGCCAGCAGCTGAACGCCCACGCGATAACAACCAGTCTCCTCGATTACACGGAAGACGCCGTGCCAGAACTCCATGAAGTCTGCAACGACCTTAACACCATAGAGGCCAGACTTGCCGACGAAATTCTCGATGACGCGACTCAGCAGCGGCTGCTAAAACGCCACGGCGAACTTCAGACACAATACGAGCACCTGGGTGGCTATGAACCGAGCAACCGTGCGGAAGCGACCCTCTCTGGGCTTGGTTTCAGGGAAAAACGCTTCGGCGATCCCTTCAACAGCTTTTCAGGAGGATGGCAGATTCGCGCCGAACTGGCAAGAGTTCTCGTATCGCAACCAGACATTCTGGTTCTTGATGAACCGACAAACTATCTGGACGTCCCTGCCGTTGAATGGCTTTCGGACTACCTCAAGGGCTATCCGGGCACGCTTCTTCTGGTCTCCCACGACCGTTTTCTGCTGAACACGCTTACGACGGTGACTCTTGAAGTGATGGGCGGACACGTGACGCGCTATCCTGGAAACTACGAACAATATCGCCAGAATCGCGTTGCGCGCCACGAACAGCTCATGGCGCAGAAGCGCAATCTGGACCGCAAGAAAGAACAGCTCGAACGCTTCATAGACCGCTTCCGCTATCAGGCTACGAAAGCCGCGCAGGCTCAATCGCGTCAGAAGCAGCTTGATAAACTGGAGGAAATAGAGGTTCAGTCTATCGTTGACCACGCGCCGACCATCCGACTGCCTGAACCGCCGCGCTCAGGCGACGAAGTCCTGCGGCTTGAAAACATAGGTTACTCCTACGACGGCGTAAACGATGTCATATCGCACTGCGAACTGCGGCTGGAACGTGGCGAACATGCGGCCTTCGTAGGACTGAACGGCATGGGAAAGACCACGCTGCTCCGCCTTATGGCGAGCAAATTCACGCCGAAATACGGTCGCGTGGTCATCGGAAGCAACGTCCTGCCTGGCTATCAGTCGCAGGACTACGCCGAAACCATGGATCCCGATGCAACAATCTACGAAACAGCGAAGAGCTACGCGAATGAAAGAAGCGAAGCGGACATACGCGATCTGCTGGCCTCATTCGGATTTTACGGCGAAGTGCTGGAAAAGAAAGTGCAGGTCCTCTCCGGCGGCGAAAAAGTCCGTCTTGGTCTTGCAAGACTTTTGCTGAAGCCACTGAATTTCCTGCTGTTGGACGAACCGACGACACATCTGGACATTCATGCACGTGAAGCGCTTCAGGAGGCACTCGCCAAATACACGGGCACAATCGCGCTTGTTTCGCACGACATCGAATTCGTTCGCGGCGTTGCCAATTCGATATACGCAATGGAGCCTGGCAAAATCACGAAATACTACGGCGGCTACGACTACTATCATCAGAAAATGGCAGAAGCAAAAGCCGCGCTGCAGGAAGCACAGGCACAACCGCAAAAGAACAAGCCGCAACCCAAGCAGGCCCAGCAGCTCCAATCCAGTCAGAGCGAAGCAAAAGCCGCACAGCAGCCTCCGAAGCATAACTACAAAGACCTCAAGCGCGCTGAATCGCAACTCCGTCAGACCTTCGGCAAATTGCGCAGACCATACGAAGCCGACGTTGCCGCCGCCGAAAACAAAATCGCAGAACTTGAGGCCGAACAGCAGAGCATCTACGAAAAACTCAACAACCCCTCCAATGATGCCAATACAGATTTCGCAGCCCTGAACAAAAGGCTTGCCGAAATCAACCAGGAGTCAGAAAACGAAACATGGAAATGGGAAGAGGCCTCCACCGCTCTTGAAAAACTCAATCAGGAATTTCAGGAACGCCTCGACAATCTGGCAAAGGAATCCTGAAGTTCAGGCCAGAGAACGACATTGCCTTTCGGCTCATATCAGGAGGGGCATAAGAAGAGCAACGACCAGGCGGCACCTATTCCAGTGCCGCTCATTCTTCCCCTCTGCCAGTGCCGGCCATTCTATCCATCTGCCAGTGCCGGCCATACTATCCACCGTCCAGTGCCGTCGGGCTGACGCGACGGGCATTCGCATTTCCTAAGCTATCACTGATCTCTGCCGTCGAGCTTGCTATCCCTCTTCCAGTGCCGGCCATTCTATCCATCTGCCAGTGCCGGCCATTCTATCCATCTGCCAGTGCCGCTCATTCTATCCACCTTCTAGTGCCGTCGAGCTTGCTCGACGGGTATTCGCATTTCCAAAGCTATCGCTTATATCGCACCATATCCTATCGCCGCATGAATATATTTCGCCACTCTCCTTCGACACGCCATCCGCGCTGAACCGCAAGAGAAACGAATTTTTTCACGCCGCTCCTATTTCCCTGGTGGAAGGAATTCGCAAGCGCCACGACGCCGCCCTTAGCCAGATTGCACTCCAGTCCATCGAGCAATCCGCCTATCTTTTCGGTCGAATTTAGAAAACGCCCGCCTGCCAATCCATTGCATATTATCAAATCGCTCTTCTCTGGACTTCTGTAAGCGGCTGCATTGCCTGCAACAAAATCGGCTGCAATGTCTCCGAATTGTTCGAACTCACGCGACCGCTCGATGTCATGAGGCAGTTCGCGCCTCTCGGCCATCCATGCCTCAAGGGGTTCCAATGTGACGCCACGAACGCGTCGCGCTCCTGTCGCACGTGCAGCCTCAAGAGTCCCCAGACCGACTCCACAGCCAAGATCCAGAAGACTGTCGCATTTCGGCAGTCGAGACAGCTGTTCGGGATAGCGGCCTAGACGCGTGCCGAAACGTGGAGGATCGGCGCACATGCAGAAAAAGGGAATCAACTCGTCCTGCGCAAAGCAAACGCGTCCGCCGAACGCTCCCACTTCAGCCCAAAAATCCAACAGCGTCTCCACGGCGGTTTCCTCAAGAAGCCGTGGAATCCAATCAGACGACGGCAGAACCGACAACGCGACAGAACGCATGGAGGCCGAAAATTCCGCCCATGGAAGAAAGGTATCGAACCAGCAGCGCAATTCGTGGCCGACAATCATTCCAGGAGTCCATGAAACGCCAGAACGATTGTACCAATTATATAGAAGCGCCCCCCAGCGCCTGTTGTGCGACTGTATGTCCACCTACGCCTCGTAATCCATGCACAGACGCACTTGCGTAAATGGACGGACCTTCGCATTGGCCACTTCGACATGCGCAGGATGAACCGCATAGCCTTTCAATGCCTCCGCCGATTCAAGCGTGCAGTCAAGCATCACGTCCGCATTGGATGAAGGCAGGAACTCCGTCCTGACAAAAACTTCCAGAAGGCCAGGCACCTTGCCGACCAACCCCTCAAGCCCTTCCTTTATGCCAGCCTTGATTGCAGACTTCTCCGCATCGTCCAATCCATCACGCAGCTTCCACAAAATCACATGCTTTACCATTTCGATTGCTCCTTTTTTGATTACCATGTTGAAAAATCCGTAAAATGTAAATCCTATATCGGAATTTGCGTAACGAGACTCCTCGACCGCTGGAGTTAAGCTCAACAGAATTCCTTTAATGGCTATCTGCCCTCACGCATCAGCAACACGTCTCTTCAACCAACAGAAGACCGATTGCAATGTCAATCGCAATTTCGATGCAAAAACGCCCCTGCAGACGCCAAAAAACGCCCTCTGAAAATGCCAGAATCGCGCCACAGCGATTCTGGTGGCCCTGGCGCTATGTCACCCC